>NZ_JBHIMP010000464.1:0-286 GCF_042194175.1 Bartonella sp. MR168JLCBS
ATCCACAATCAAGTACATCGGATGATCCCGCAATATGAGTGAGATTTGCAGCAATGAGTCCCCCTGTACAAGATTCAACGGTTGTTAAAAGCAAACCTTTTTTGCGACAAGCTGTAAGAACTGCATGTGCTTGCTTTTCACAAAAAGATGTCATTTGGGAATTTCTCCTGGATAAAGGACAGTGGCCGTTGCAAGAGCAGCAATACCTTCTTCACGACCAATAAATCCGAGTTCTTCATTTGTTGTTGCTTTAATGGAGATCCGATCGAGTGAGAGTGAGAGTATA
>NZ_JBHIMP010000464.1:325-643 GCF_042194175.1 Bartonella sp. MR168JLCBS
TCATTGTATGACGATAAGGGCCGATTTTAGGGGTTTCGGCGATCAGTGTGATATCAACATTGGCGATACGGCCGCCTGCTTGTTTAATAATCTCAAGAGCATGACGTAGAAAAATTTCTGATGGTGCATTTTTCCATTGCGGATCAGAGGGAAGAAAATGTGTGCCAATATCCCCTGCACCTTGAGTAGCGAGCAGGGCATCTGTGAGTGCATGAAAAGCGACATCAGCATCGGAGTGTCCCTTTAATTTTTTATGAAAAGGAATTTTTATGCCGCATAATATAAGAGAAGTTCCTTCCTCGAAAGAATGAACATCAT
>NZ_JBHIMP010000465.1:0-293 GCF_042194175.1 Bartonella sp. MR168JLCBS
AATCAACTGCATAAAGGACACCTTGACTTGTAAGAGTAGATAAAGCTGCAATAAGACGCTGTGGAAAACGGGTATAATATTGAGAAATATAGAGAGGTTTTTCTCCATCAGATATTTCTGCATCCTCATCATGTTCATAAAGCAAAATAAGATCAACATCCGAACCAGCAGTTAATTCACGACTTCCAAGCTTACCCATGCCCAGTATACCCACACGCCCCCCTTTAATATTGCCATGGATACGAGAAAATTCCTTTTGAACCGCAGCCAACGTTTTTGCAATCATAAGATCA
>NZ_JBHIMP010000465.1:403-642 GCF_042194175.1 Bartonella sp. MR168JLCBS
CAGCAAAAACCCTTAAATGATCGAGAATTTCTTCATAAGGAATTGCACCTTCAAGAAAATATTCAAGCCGATTTTCTAAGTAAGTTTTTGTTGGCAACTCTGAAAGAATTGTTGGATCTAGCATCCCATCAAAAACATGTGGTTTACGTGTAATAATTTCTGCAAGACGTGGAGCAGCACCCATGATAAGCACTAACATATTCAAAAGAGAGGGATTAGACTGCAAAAGACTAAAAAGC
>NZ_JBHIMP010000466.1:0-307 GCF_042194175.1 Bartonella sp. MR168JLCBS
ATCATTTAACTGGAAAGTTGTTATTTCGAGTTTACAGTTTTTAAGAGGATGCTGTTTAGTTGTTGTATATTTATTTGTAACTTTTAAAGATAGTTTTAGGATAGATAGTTTGTTCCACATTTCTATAATGATGTGCCTTAGTGCTTTGTTATTGCATCGATGATAGTATTAACATTATGTTCCATCATATCGAGATAAGTTGCAGCGGGGCCATTTTTGTTCGATAATGCGTCAGAGTACAGTGTTCCACCAATTTTTAAACCTGTTTCTTTTGAAATTTGTTTTATGAGGCGGGGATTCGAGATAT
>NZ_JBHIMP010000466.1:317-641 GCF_042194175.1 Bartonella sp. MR168JLCBS
AGTGCAGCTGCTTTATTGGTTTTAATTTGGTTGATAAGTTTGGCTACATCGGCTGCAGTGGCTTCAGCTTCTGGTGAAGCACTTTGGGGTGCAAGAATAGTGAAACCATATTCTTGGGCAAAATAACCAAAGGCGTTATGAGACGTGATAATAATACGTCTATTTTTTGGGATGGTAGCAATCTTTGTTTTAAGTATTTCTTGTGTTTCTTTAAGCTTTTGAATGTAGGCGTTGGCATTTTTTCTGTAATTTGCACAGGATTGTTGATCGATTTTACAAAAAGCAGTAGCGATATTTTTGACATAAATTTCGACATTAGGGATA
>NZ_JBHIMP010000467.1:0-237 GCF_042194175.1 Bartonella sp. MR168JLCBS
CATTCTAACAATGCTCTTCCTACCTCATAAAGTCTGCACCCCAGTTTCTCCCACCGATATAGCTCTCCTGAAAGAAGCTTGAAGAAATCACATCCAGCAATAGTTAACAGAACCATTCCCATTAAAAACTTCTAGCTAAAAAGCACGATCAGACTGAGAATCTTCACTTTCCATTTTTACCAGAAAACCTGCAAATTCATCTTAAACAAGCAACACTCTACGTAAATTTTTATTCAG
>NZ_JBHIMP010000467.1:316-641 GCF_042194175.1 Bartonella sp. MR168JLCBS
CATTCACCAAAATTGCACGCGTAACCTCACAATCCCTGCTCGTTTAACTGTTGGAAAATTAATAGGATCAATTTGTGCAAAGTTAAAAAATAATTTTCTCAAACAAACTAGCGCCACCCTAATTGTTTCACGAGATCATCAAAATTGTTCTTCCTACATTGTAAAAAATTTGTGGCCTCACTATTATGATCATTTATGTTATTATTGCTTAACGTACTAGACAGTTAAATTTGCAACACATACGATTTATTCATATATGCGTGCACAATATCCGCTTCGTACCTTGTTAATAAATCTAACTTTCTGCTCTCAACAAAATTTGAAC
>NZ_JBHIMP010000468.1:0-640 GCF_042194175.1 Bartonella sp. MR168JLCBS
GTGCACGTGAATGCAAATTAAAAATGGAAGAGTATCAAGGAGGAACAACGGCTATATCAAATATGGGCATGTATGGAGTGAAAAGTTTTTCTGCTATTCTTAATCCGCCACATGCAACGATTTTTGCGATTGGTGCGGGTGAAAAACGTGCCGTTGTTAAGAATGATGCATTAGGGGTTGCAACAATTATGTCGGTCACACTTTCTGCTGATCATCGTGCTGTTGATGGTGCATTAGCAGCGGAGCTTATGCGGACCTTTAAGAAAATAATTGAAAATCCATTGGCAATGTTAATTTGAGCTGTTTAAAAACGCTTCACGTAAATTGTGTGAGATATAGTAATGTTATGGGATGCAAGCAGTTCAGAGAGTGTAAGTAGTTTTATTGCCGTTTTTTCTTATCTGATAAAGGCATGTGTAGTGAGTTTGGTATAAAAAAATACAAGAAAATTCTGTTGTGTTGGTTTTCAATCTTGAATTTAAAGAATGCATATCCGTTTTGTATGTATCTATGGAGGAACTGTTATGGCGAATCTTTATGATGTAATTGTGATTGGCTCTGGGCCTGGCGGATATGTGACTGCAATTCGTGCAGCACAATGCGGCTTCAAGACTGCGATTGTTGAACGTGAACACCTAGG
>NZ_JBHIMP010000469.1:0-640 GCF_042194175.1 Bartonella sp. MR168JLCBS
CATATTCCCGCATTTTTTACGTCTGATAAATAAGAGTTTTTATAGCGTTTTAACCATGGTAAATGAAAAATATTTCGTTTTTATGAGCATATGGGGTAAACAAAGTGCGTGACAGTTTGAGCAAGGATGAGGAGCAAAAGATGGATGATTATGAGAAGTTTGCAACTGGCTTATTGATTGTTTTTGGGGCGCTGATTATTGGTGGTTTAATGGCAATGCATATCGTGCTCATGAATAAACCGGGTTTTTTATTTGCATTAACAGCAGCTAGCGCTGGTTGGTTTTCTGCGTTTGCAGTTCTCTTTGATAAGCCCAAAGTTTATTTGGGATTGATTATTCTTGCTATGTTGTGTGTTGCTTCCTCAATTAGTATTTACGTTAGTTAACATGCGTGAAGCGCTGGTTGAGTTCTCTTTAAAATTATAAGGATAAGGAAAAGAAATGAAAATTGGCTTTTTGGGAACTGGTAAAATCAGTGCTTCAATGGTTGATGGCTTAATGATGAGCGTTTTTGATGTTTCTTCCATTATCATTTCACCACGCAATGCGCAAATAGCAGCGCGCCTTTCGCACAATTATAATAAGGTTAGGATTGCTGAAAACAACCAAGCGTTGATGGATGTTAGTGATTGTGTGTTTC
>NZ_JBHIMP010000470.1:0-314 GCF_042194175.1 Bartonella sp. MR168JLCBS
GATCGTTTTTTCTGTTAAAAGCACTTTCATATAGGTCTCAATTGGCGAAAAGTGAAAATGCAAACCATCACCGATAATTCCTGTTTTAGGTACACCAAAACGCAACTCTACCGCTTGTTCATTTTGCTGAACAATATAAAAAGACTGGTACAGCCAAAAAAACACAGCAAGCAGAAGGAACAAAACAAAAAGCCCATTCCTGCCAAATTGTTTGAACTGATCCTGCCCTTTACGCAAAATATCATCAATATTGGGACTATTGTCACCGCCACTATTGCCACCAGAACCGAAAAGATTCTTAGCTGTTTTTTTTC
>NZ_JBHIMP010000470.1:331-639 GCF_042194175.1 Bartonella sp. MR168JLCBS
CCACTTTATTTTTATCACCGATCCACGGGCCTCCACCGTTTTGATTTGTCCAGGGCATCATCACCTCTTCAACTGACTACCCTCACTCAAATACCAAATTATACGCTTGATCTTATAGGGTGCTTCTTATCTCATTACAATGCAACTGACAGACTCTTTCCACTGAATTACAAATGATTCTTATTTCGCTCATAAACAACAAAACGTGTCCTATGGCTGTCTTTATCCCCTTCTGGAATATATTGTGTTTGCACAATAGTCCACATCTCTCTATCAAAAACAGGAAAAAAGCTGTCACCTTCAATTGA
>NZ_JBHIMP010000471.1:0-320 GCF_042194175.1 Bartonella sp. MR168JLCBS
TTTCTTCGCGCAAAACAGTTGATGCATCAATATCTGTATATTTCACGCCTTTTTTATCAAGCAAATCACGAGCTTTCGCGCAATAAGGACAGTTAGGACGTGTATAAAGTGTTACCTCTTTCATAATATTATTCTCCAAAGATTTTTTAAATAGTGTTAATTTTAACCGTCTTTCAAGAGTTGGGAAACATAGAAACTTCTTTGAAAGCTCGCGAAAATGTTAGAACATCAACCTGCCACGCACCTGCCTGTTTTAATGTCGCAGCAGCAGCCGTAACCGTTGCACCCGTTGTAAAAACATCATCAACCAGCAAAACAGA
>NZ_JBHIMP010000471.1:344-638 GCF_042194175.1 Bartonella sp. MR168JLCBS
ACAGAACATCCCTTTAGATATTTTTTAACTTTCCGAGGCACCTCAAAGGCATTCAGGACATTAAGTTTTCGTTCCCTAGCAGATAAATTAACCTGTGGACGTGTATTTCGACAACGCACAAGCCAACCCGGCTTAAAATTTTTTTTCTTTTTTACTGCAATATAACGAGCAAGCTCAGCAGATTGGTTATAACGTCGCCAAAAAAAACGGCGAAAATGCAACGGGATGGAAATAATAACATCACAATCATCGATAATCTCACGTCCAGCAAACACCATCCAATTGGCCATGAAA
>NZ_JBHIMP010000472.1:0-348 GCF_042194175.1 Bartonella sp. MR168JLCBS
AATTGGTCTTAGTATAGGTGCGTTTTACGTTCGTTCTATGACAATTATGTTGGTTGAGTCAGGGATATTGTTGCATTATCGTTATTTGGAACATGGTGCTTTTTATGCAATTTTAATCCTCGCAGTGATTATGTATCTGCAAACTCTTGTATCGGTTCCTGAAGTCTTAACAGGACTGGTGGGGGTCGGTATTATTGGAATGGCATTTTGTTCTTCTCTTCGCTTTAAGTGTCATCACCTGAATAAAGATGTTGTGTCTAAGTAAGTTGAAAGCTTTTTATGCGTTGCAATAGCACGACGAAAGAAAGTTTTTTAGGAGGTTATTAAGAGTTCTATACCGGCTTCATT
>NZ_JBHIMP010000472.1:359-637 GCF_042194175.1 Bartonella sp. MR168JLCBS
GTATTAAGCGATCCATTTAAATCAATACCAGCACAGGCATTTAATGAAACGCTGACTTTAAAGCCGCATTGTATGGCATGAAGTGCAGAAAATCCAACACAAAAATCCGTTGCTAAGCCACACATAATGAGTTTTGTAAAACCATGTTCTTTAAGGTAAACTTGTAAGCCTGTTGGTGTTTTTTGATCATTTTCAAAAAAAGCAGAATAGCTATCAATTTTTTGATTATAGCCTTTTCTGAGGATGAGCTGTGCTTTCTCAACTTTGAGAGATGTGTG
>NZ_JBHIMP010000473.1:0-316 GCF_042194175.1 Bartonella sp. MR168JLCBS
ATATTTTAGCTCTTAGAGGTGTGTTTTAATTGAAATAAGGGCATCTTAGTAAAAATATCACTGAGAAGTTTTTGAGTTGATATACGTCTAAGAGACATTTTATGATGAATTTTGCCATATTGCCATTGCTTCTAAGACTTCGAGTAAATGCGCATGTTTGGCGATAGATGTTTCGGCGCCGGCATCTACAAGTGCATTAGAATGGCTAAGATAACTGTGTGATCCTCCCGTAAAACCGATGACACGCATGCCTGCTGCAGTTGCGGCGTGTACGCCATGGATAGAATCTTCTATGACAATAGTATTTGAAGGCTTT
>NZ_JBHIMP010000473.1:398-637 GCF_042194175.1 Bartonella sp. MR168JLCBS
TCAGGCGCAGAAAATATTTTATCTTCAAAAAGATCATAAAGACCGACGGTGGTAAGCATTTCTTTTATATCTACGCTCTTTGCATTAGAGCAGATACAACAGGGATAGCGAGATTTAATTTTCTCTACTGCTTCTCTTATGCCATCAATGGCACGTAATTCAGTTTTTATTTGTGCACGAAACAGATTTGACATTTGATCTATGAGATGAGCAGAAATTGGTTTCTCTGTTTCTTGTTC
>NZ_JBHIMP010000047.1:0-703 GCF_042194175.1 Bartonella sp. MR168JLCBS
TATCCTGTTTTTTGTTGCGGATTGAAGACAATATGGAGTCAATAGGTCGTTCAGTTAATTCAGCTTTACAACTTTCGAAACGCGGTGGGGGTGTAGCGCTTTGTTTGACGAATTTACGAGAAGCAGGAGCACCGATCAAGAAAATAGAAAACCAATCTTCAGGTGTTTTACCTGTGATGAAACTTCTAGAAGATTCTTTCTCTTATGCCAATCAACTTGGTGCACGGCAAGGCGCTGGTGCTGTTTATTTGCATGCGCATCATTTAGATATTATGAAATTTTTGGATACAAAGCGCGAGAATGCTGATGAAAAGGTCAGAATTAAAACTCTTTCGCTTGGTGTGGTTATCCCTGATATTACTTTTGAGCTTGCACAGAATAATGAGGATATGTATCTATTCTCACCTTATGATATTGAGCGTGTTACAGGCAAACCCTTTAGCGATATTTCTTTGACGGAACATTATCGATCCTTTGTTGATAATGCAAAGATTCGTAAAAAGAAAATAAATGCACGTGTCTTTTTCCAGACATTAGCAGAAATTCAATTTGAATCAGGTTATCCCTATATTTTATTTGAAGATACTGCCAACCGAGCTAATCCGATAGCTGGACGTATAAGTATGAGTAATTTATGTTCAGAAATTTTGCAGGTGAGTGAGGCGAGTGAATTAGAAACGGATTTAACTTATCGTACTATTGG
>NZ_JBHIMP010000047.1:815-1080 GCF_042194175.1 Bartonella sp. MR168JLCBS
CTTGTGTGCCTTCCATTGCGAAAGGCAATGCTGAAAGTCATGCGATTGGTTTGGGACAAATGAATTTGCATGGTTTCTTAGCACGTGAACAGATCTATTATGGATCTCTAGAAGCGATTGATTTCACCAATATCTATTTTTATACCGTGGCTTACCATGCAATACGTGCTTCCAATTTGATTGCACGCGAACGTCAAAAAGTGTTCGCAGGGTTTGAAAAGTCAGCTTATGCAGATGGCAGTTTTTTTACTAAATATATTGAGAA
>NZ_JBHIMP010000047.1:1131-1838 GCF_042194175.1 Bartonella sp. MR168JLCBS
CGGATCAAAAGGATTGGCAGGAACTCAAGAAGTTAGTTATTGAGTATGGGCTTTATAATCGCAATCTTCAGGCAGTACCACCCACGGGGTCTATTTCCTATATCAATTATGCGACATCTTCTATTCATCCGATTGCTTCAAAGATTGAGATTCGTAAAGAAGGAAAAATTGGACGCGTTTATTACCCTGCTCCTTACATGGATAATACAAATTTGAATTTTTACCAGGACGCTTATGAGATTGGTCCTGAAAAAATTATTGATACCTATGCTGTCGCCACACAACATGTTGACCAAGGTCTTTCACTAACGTTGTTTTTTCCTGATACTGCTACCACGCGTGATATTAACCGCGCGCAAATTTATGCCTGGAAAAAGGGCATAAAGAGTATTTATTATGTACGTTTACGGCAAGTAGCGTTGAGTGGAACAGAAGTAGATGGTTGTGTTTCGTGTAGTCTATAGGAGATAATCATATGACAAAGATTACAACTAAAAATCCTGTTGTTTGTGCTGTCAATTGGAATAGATTGCATGATGAAAAAGATCTTGAAGTTTGGAACCGCTTAACTGGAAATTTTTGGTTACCTGAGAAGGTTCCACTTTCCAATGATATTCCTTCATGGGCAAGTCTAACAGAGGAAGAACGCAAGCTAACAGTTCGTGTTTTTACGGGGTTAACTCTCTTGGATACGATTCAAAACACCG
>NZ_JBHIMP010000474.1:0-637 GCF_042194175.1 Bartonella sp. MR168JLCBS
AAATTATGACTATTGTACTAAATCCAGGCAAAGTAACGCTTAACCAACTTGAGGCTATTTACTGGAATGGTGAAGTAAGCAAGCTTCATAATGATACGCATCTAGCTATTAGGAAAGGAGCAGATCGGATCGCTGAAATTGCTGCTGGAAGTCAACCAGTTTACGGTATTAATACCGGTTTTGGAAAATTGGCATCGATTAAAATCGATGCAAACCATGTATCTGTTTTACAAAGAAATCTTATTTTGTCACATTGTTGTGCTGTAGGAGCGCCTTTAGCTGAAAATATTGTGCGTTTAATGATGACTTTAAAACTCATTTCATTAGGGTGTTCGCTTGGAATTGGTGCATTTGCTAGAAAATATGCTTGCAAAAGGCGTTATTCCTGTCATTCCTGAAAAGGGGTCTGTTGGTGCATCAGGTGATCTGGCACCACTTGCTCACATGGTCGCAGTTATGATGGGAGAGGGAGAAGCATTTTTTCAGAATATTCGTATGAGTGGAGCAGCTGCTTTAGAAAAAGCAAGATTGCTCCCTATTACTTTAGAAGCAAAAGAGGGTCTGGCTCTTATTAACGGCACCCAAACATCAACAGCACTTGCCCTTGCAGGTCTTTTTCAGGGTTATCGAGCATTGT
>NZ_JBHIMP010000475.1:0-278 GCF_042194175.1 Bartonella sp. MR168JLCBS
GCCGGTGATTGTTATTAAAGTATTGATGAATTTTAAAAAGCAAATTATTCCGGTCAAACTGAGCGGGGTTTTTACGTGTACGCTCTTTATAGCCCTCTACAGTTCCCATATTTTTACGTTCATTACCTTCTACATGAGACCCTTGGAAAAGAAAAAATGTTTGATAATTACGCACTGCAATAGCTTGATCTACGTGCCAACTATTATCAACAGAATGATAACCGCCTTTTATAAGACTACCCCAATTCTTTTCTTCAGGAATGAGATCTTCAGGATTA
>NZ_JBHIMP010000475.1:346-636 GCF_042194175.1 Bartonella sp. MR168JLCBS
ATCCGATCCTTGAATAACATCAAATGTGGAAAGTGCGTTAAAATCAAATGTTGTGTTTCCACCTCTCCCACGCACTATATCATCAAACCATGGAATAATAATGCCATCCATTGTTGTAAGAACACGGTTTGCGTCTAACCCACGAATAAGAAAACTATTATTTTCTGAGTTGTAGGTTACGGAAGGATTAAGACGACTAACATCATGGACATCACTTATTTGCTTTTCATAAATGTCCTTAGCGGTTTTACGATTGGTCAAAATAGTTACCGAACCTGAAGGATCCGCTA
>NZ_JBHIMP010000476.1:0-635 GCF_042194175.1 Bartonella sp. MR168JLCBS
TGTCTAATGTTTATCACCGTGAAGCTTTTCGTCACCATTCTTATACGTCTGCGGGTGTGGATGCAGTTATTTCTGGCTGTGGGAGTAAAGGATATTGGCTTGCGCTTGAATATATTGCTCAACGATTTAATTATAATTGTTAAAAGCAATGTTGGATAAGAGCAGTATGGGCATTGAATTTACTTGATAATTATTTCTTGATGAGTAAGATATCACCGTTGTATTTCTTGCAACTTCCAGTGCGTATAACGGCGGCAGGTTAAGATGAGAAGCTTTGTTAGACAATTAGAAATCTTTGCAGTTTTAGGGGGTGCACTGCTTCTATCTGGTTGTAAAGTTGATGTTCTTCAGCCATCCGGATATGTTGCACGTCAACAGCTTATTTTGATTGCTGTTTGTGTGTTTGTTATGCTTTGTGTTGTAATTCCGGTGATGGTAAGTGTAGTGCTTTTGGCTTTTAAGTATCGCGCGTCGAACGTAGCAGAAGATTATTTACCTGATTGGGGGCATTCAAATAAAATTGAAGCATTTATGTGGGGTATTCCAATTCTTATCGTAACGGTTTTAGGTGCATTGACGGCCTATTATACCTATAAACTTGAACCAGCAAATCCACTTCCGGTGGAAATTGTTGG
>NZ_JBHIMP010000477.1:0-634 GCF_042194175.1 Bartonella sp. MR168JLCBS
ATTATGCTGCTTAGTCCTTCAGGCTGTGGAAAATCAACTTTAGCTAAAATCATCTATAGGCTTTATTCCCTAGCAAGTGGACAGATATTAATTAATGACCAATCTTTACAGAATTTCGATATCCGTAGCATGCGTAAAATAATCGTGTATTTTCTCCAAAACCCTTGTCTTTTTTCCGGAACTATTCTTGAAAATATGCATCTTGCCAAACCAGATGCTAGCAATATTGAAATCAACGCCGCATTTCAGGAAAGTGCTTGTCATGATCTTCCTTGCTCAATTTCCTCAAGGGCTGGCAATTTGGATGAGACGGAAAATGTTAACGGACCAACAATATCCGCACTGAGAATTTTAGAGGATAGAAAACAAAAAGCAAAGGTTTAAAACAATGCAGTAAGAATGGGTAAGCCACCCATAGAGACATTAAAACTGTAGTGAGACCAAATTGGTGTCACAGCTTCCTTTTAGAGCAGCTTGTTGGAGTAAAAAACAAGAGAGAACGGAGATTAAAAATCAGCACAGATTCGAGAAAGTTAGCACCAATTCGTTCACAAATGTAGGAGTAACAGTTTTGCCAATCAAAGCGCTTCTCAACTCAACTCTATCGAAAACAATATGCCACCCCTTAAAAATA
>NZ_JBHIMP010000478.1:0-240 GCF_042194175.1 Bartonella sp. MR168JLCBS
GTGCATGCCTTGCGCATGCATGTGGTCATTGAGGGGTGGAGACTAGGATTTTATTGGCTCCGGCTTATTTATAGTGCAGGTCAGGTTGACAATGCCAAAAACCGTGTTGTGGATGCACTTGAACGAGTCGCTGAAAAACTGCAAGCGATTGCGATTTCTGATACAGGAGGCAAAAACAGCGAAAAAAGCCTTATCTTACGTGCGGATTTTTCATCACGTTTTTGTTACCTCATTGATCGA
>NZ_JBHIMP010000478.1:330-633 GCF_042194175.1 Bartonella sp. MR168JLCBS
TAATCACCCACGGCTCTTCAAAAGATGAGAATGAGCGGTTCTATAACGCTCCTAAAGCAGTATGTCTAGGGTTTTGTTGTTTTTTATATGAAAATAGTAAAGTCTCTATAGTTAAATTCATTGTACACCCCCTTGATCTTATCTCAAAATAGGCCCATTATAAATAGCTCTATAAATAAATGTCCTGATTATCATTCGGAACTGTCGTTGGAGGATCGTCGAGCGTAATGCCCGAACAAAATTCAGAGGAACCTTCTTGTGGTTGCAAGTGGGGTGGACTGTCGTTCTGTTTTATAAACTTTA
>NZ_JBHIMP010000479.1:0-632 GCF_042194175.1 Bartonella sp. MR168JLCBS
TGCATGCACGTGCACGCTTTACAAAATATTTCATCTCATTAGAGATAATTGACAAAGATTTTTCCTCTGCATGGCGAACAATTGGCGTAATTAACCCATTCGAAACAGAAACAGCCACCCCAACATCACAGTGTTTGTGATGAAGTATTCCACCTTCAAGCCAAGATACGTTTGCATCAGAAACTGCCTTTAAAGAAAGTGCCACGGTTTTAATAACCATGTCGTTAACTGAAAGCTTATAAGCGGGTTTAAACCCTCCTTGCATCTTAACCATCGGAGCAGCAGCATTCAATTGCGTACGAAGCTCCAATAACGCATCGAGATCACAATCTACCGTCACATAGAAATGTGGTACTTTTTGCTTTGATTCCACCAAACGTTTGGCGATTGTTTTTCGCATATTACTATGAAGTATGAATGTATATTCATCTTCTTTAAAAAGTTGAAGTATCTTTTTGTCAGCACTATCTGTCGCTACCGACTGTTTATTTTGTAATGAACAAGAATCTTCAAGAGCATCACTACTCATGGCTTTGTCTATATCGCGCTTGATAATACGCCCATGTGGACCGCTTCCAGAAATACATAATAAATCAAGCCCTTCTTGCGCTGCTAATCGCCGCGCTAAGGGG
>NZ_JBHIMP010000480.1:0-631 GCF_042194175.1 Bartonella sp. MR168JLCBS
TACTCTGCGTGGTATTGCATCGGCTAATTTATCACTGTGGACGCATATCGTACGTCGACGTGTTTATGAATATCCTGATTCAGCATTTGATAAAATGTTTTGCTATCAGCTTGATGAAAAGTACCGACAAAGTTTTGTTGGTTATAATCTAATGGTCAATGATCTATATTTGACCATTGTGTTCCAACCAGTCACTGATAAGGTTATGTCGTTTTTTTCCCAGCATGAACGTGAAACGCTTGATCAAAAAAAGATGCGGCAAGAATCATGTATTAAAGCTCTCAATGATATCAACCGTACCTTAAGTCAATCGTTTAAATCTTATGGTGCGGAACTTCTTGGTGCATATGAAAAAAATGGTCACGCTTATTCTTCTGCCCTTGAATTTCTTGCAATGCTTGTCAATGGTGAATACCAGCCTATGCCAATCTGCCATGACCGTTTTTCTGACTATATGTCTATCAATCGGCCTTTCTTCTCAAAATGGGGAGCACTGGGTGAACTGCGCACAACCACTGGAATGCGCCGATTTGGAATGATGGAAATTAAGGAATATGACACGACAACCAAACCGGGCCAATTAAATGTTTTACTGGAAAGTGATTTCGAATTTGTGTTAACACAGAGCTTT
>NZ_JBHIMP010000481.1:0-291 GCF_042194175.1 Bartonella sp. MR168JLCBS
ACGCGAAATTGCTGTTATTAATAGTCTTTCTGAAACAGAAGCAGTCAATCTCATAGAAATGCATCTTTCCAACAAGCCAAAGTGCGAATTTAAAACCAAGAGTGATGAAACAAATGCAGATAGCAAAGCTGTATATGCCGCATAATAAATTGCAAGACATTTTAATAATAAAATAAAACCAGCAGAGCGCTGGTTTTATTTTATTATTAACGGCCTTCACAGACAAAAAAACATTTTATAAGAAATCTACCAAATTTCCCCACACAATAATATATTGATGGAATTGAACAC
>NZ_JBHIMP010000481.1:312-631 GCF_042194175.1 Bartonella sp. MR168JLCBS
TTGTGATCTCCATCTTATGATAAAATTGATCTTTCTATTCTTGCCTTTATCGCTATTCACCGAATACACTCTTAAGAAGGTTTTTGAGGACAATGATTCCGTTACCAAGCTTATTTCATTGACACTGATAAGAAAAAGAGAGCTCTTACCAGCCCCTCACACAAGGACCACTCCCCTATAAAGTGCAGGCACGCATTCAAATTATCACTCAAGATAATAAAAAAGTTTGTAAGAAAACCCTATACACAACTAGAAAATCTTGTGCTTCACTATCTCTTTCAGAAAGATAACCGAAAAGAGCATCTCACCTATGGATTCA
>NZ_JBHIMP010000482.1:0-273 GCF_042194175.1 Bartonella sp. MR168JLCBS
CACCCCTCTCAATAAAATGTTAGTAAACCTCCTCAAAACAGATATCTATGGACTTAATCAATCGATACGTAATATCATGCCACCTTTCTTATCCTCAATTTGTATTACTCTAACTTGTTTACCAGGATGGTCTATTTTAGGAGCTTTAGCAATAGGATTTTGTCTCTTGAATTACAAAAAACAAAAGCCTTTTCACAAAATCTCATATACGTAAGGGAAATACGTTTGATATTAAGAGGATTCCTCTAAAATTCATTTGTGTCATCCATAACT
>NZ_JBHIMP010000482.1:326-631 GCF_042194175.1 Bartonella sp. MR168JLCBS
GCTTGAAAGTCATTTCGTTCATGGGCATAAATTAAGAGAACCTTATTATGAATCTAGATACCACCTCATGATTGCTATAAACTTATTACATCAACAATAAGCTTATTGGGGTCAATTAAAAGTATTTAGCCACTAGGGAGCTTCACCTGCAATCCCATCGGAGAGAAAAATTTGTACGGGAAGAAACGAACATGTTAAGGGGAGCTAAAATTGTCTATGGCTTCTAATTTATCTGCTAAAAAAGCTTCTCTTTGTTTTTTCAGTACCGCACTTATATATAAAATGCACCCGAAATAACATCAGCG
>NZ_JBHIMP010000483.1:0-310 GCF_042194175.1 Bartonella sp. MR168JLCBS
TCAAAAATGCGTGAGAGTGGTATATTCTTATCATTCACATGCAGGACTTTAAACAATTTTCCCATTTGATCTGGACCAGCAAGCCGTTTGACATCTTGGCAGATTTTGTCTTGTAATGCAGCACTTTTGTTGACTCCAAGCTGTCTTGCCCGTTCTAGTAGACCCATTGTAAAAAGAAAATCTCCTTGTTCCAGAATTTCAGCAAAACAGCCTTGTTCAAGGGCTATCGTTTTTAAAAAAGAAAAATCGACATGGGATGTTAAATCATGTTCACCGGGAGCTTCAAAAATATCACGAAATCTATGTTTTG
>NZ_JBHIMP010000483.1:341-630 GCF_042194175.1 Bartonella sp. MR168JLCBS
GCCAAATGCAAGATCAGAAGAACCATAATCAATGAGCAAAGCAGAACCTTTCATTTGTACTAAGCGGTCGCTGATTTGTTGCATAAATTGATACCGTGAGGGTGCATGTTCAAAAATTGTTCCGTCAGGTACCTCGGAAAGGCTGAACTGTAGATAATAAGAAGGAAGTGTATGTGGGGTAGCAATAAACATGAAGTTTCCATCTTGATTCACCGTAATGCGGCGTTCTTTCCATTCCCCGTTGATTTTGATATATTGGTTGATGGGGAGTGTATCGAAGAACTCATTG
>NZ_JBHIMP010000484.1:0-630 GCF_042194175.1 Bartonella sp. MR168JLCBS
GTTACCGGGTGATCGTATACAAATTCGTCAAAGCGTTCTTTATATTAATGATGAGGCTGTTTCACGTCATTTTATGGGGAAGATTGATGATTCTGATATAACGGAGGTCAATTACCCTGTTGATGTTTATCGCGAGACAATGCCTAATGGTGTTAGTTACGATACGCTTGAGTTAGCTTTTATCCCGCAAGTTGATGACACAAAGGTCTTTGAAGTTCCATCGGGGCATTATTTTATGATGGGTGATAACCGTGACAATTCAGATGATAGTCGTTTGGATGTGGGGTATGTTCCAGAGGAAAATCTTATTGGTCGAGCAAGTTTGATTTTTTTCTCTATCAGTAATGGTTCAAGTGCTTGGCAGATTTGGCGTTGGCCGTTTGATGTGCGTTGGAATCGTTTGTTTTCTTTTATTAATACCGTTTATGATTTGCCGCTTAATAAGCAGGAGATCAATGATGAATTGTCCAATAATTGATCAGCTTGAAAGATTGACGGAGCATCACTTTAAAGATGAAGAGAGATTAAGAAAAGCATTAACACATTCTAGTGTGCAAGATTCAGAACAGGGGAATTATGAACGGCTGGAATTTTTGGGTGATCGGGTTCTTGGGCTTCTAATTGCGGAAA
>NZ_JBHIMP010000485.1:0-630 GCF_042194175.1 Bartonella sp. MR168JLCBS
ATGTTGATTGATGGAGTTTTTGGCTCGTGTTGTGTGTTTTCATGGACTTCTGGACAAGTTTTTAACGTTGTTTAGGCTCTAAATACCTTATATTAATGTTTCTGAATTGATCTGTTAGAGCCTGAATTTTTATAAGTATTCCAGAGGGAACACACGACCGTGTGGAATTTCCACACGGCCTTGTGAAGCATCGCAGAGTTCATCTAGAGCTTCACAGGGGCCGTGTGAGTGCCCCTGTGACCGACCCAGTGAAGGCACACGGCCGTGTGGATCCCTGCAGAACATTAACTCTCCATTCAGAGAGTTCACAGGGGTGTGTAAAACCCCCTGTGAGTGACCTTGTGCTATGGCACACGGCCGTGTGAAATTTCCACATGGCCGTGTGAAACTCTACAGAGATTCAGCCTTCCATCCCGAGAAGACACAGAGGCGTGTGAGTGCCCCTGTGAGTGGGCTGTGAACGGCACACCGCCGTGTCAAATTTCCACACGGCCGTGTTGAACACTTAGCAGATTTTCGGGATTTCCAGAGAGGCCGCAGGGGCGTGTGGGTGCCCTTGTGGCCAGCCTTGTGTTATGGCCAGGTTGGGCACACGGCCGTGTGAGTGTTCTGAGGGCAAACCCGTAAGAA
>NZ_JBHIMP010000486.1:0-628 GCF_042194175.1 Bartonella sp. MR168JLCBS
CAACGGTGCTTTCCCATGGAAAAGTCCACCCTCTTCACGCAAATACCGTGCAATAAGAGCCTGATCTGTTATAGCATATGCAGCACCAACAATTTTTCTAAATTTCTCAATCAAACCTTGCTCCATCTTCATTTCTCCTTTGGAGCTGCAGCACGTATGAGACGATCATTAATAGCCTCACCCAATCCGTACGATGGAATAGGTTCTACTGCAATATACTTCACCTTGAGTGAATCCAATTGCTTCATATATTCAAATAAATGAGAAGCTGCCTCTTCTAACTGCCCACTCTCGCTAAGATTTAAAACAGAAACAGCATTTTCAACACCCATAATGCGTTTTTGACCAAAAGCTAAAAGTGCCTCACCATGTTTTACCTTTTGCACATTCAAACGTACCATAGCATTGGGTGCATAATGTGACTTTAACATACCTGGCGCCTCAATCGCTGCCTGTTGATCTAGTCGCTTCAATGGTTTCCCTGCAACTGCTTCAATTTCTTCAGCAGCAAGCCCCCCGGGACGCAAGAGATAAATACTTTCACCACAAACCTTAACAATTGTTGATTCAAGTCCTATTTTACAAGCTCCTCCGTCAAGTATCAAAGGAACAGATTCTCCTAAAAATG
>NZ_JBHIMP010000487.1:0-308 GCF_042194175.1 Bartonella sp. MR168JLCBS
GTATATATAAAATCACACTCTCTTTTTTTGTATATCCGCTTGTTCTAATTAGGTTTATGTTTGGCATTTTTAATGCACTATTCAGCAGGAATATAAGGTCGGAAAGGTGGTTCGTGAACAGGCCTTCACTTCTGTCTGAACAAGCAGATCATCGCCGATGTCATTCAAAAAATGTGGCTGTATAAATATGTCAAAATGCTGGAAATGTTCGCTTGATCAAATAATTTTTAACAGTGTCCATGCAATTTTTGTATTTTGATGGAACTTGATGTAATGGGTAGGATAACTTGAGGAAAGCTTAGGTTAGC
>NZ_JBHIMP010000487.1:333-628 GCF_042194175.1 Bartonella sp. MR168JLCBS
CCATGGTCCTCTGCAAAATACAATGGTTACGATGGAGGGAGGAAGGGTATGTAGTCCCTTTGCGTAATCATGGTGTATATTGTTGTAAATATGTTGATTTTTTGAATATTAAATTATTCTTCTGCATATTAAATAAAAAAAGAGGAAAAATATTTTGTTTTTTTAATTTGCAATTTTTATCTAAAATCTTTTGATGAATGTATCATTAATTCTTATGATAAAATAAATATTCTATAAGTTTTTGGCGATGAGATTCATTACAGTTTAGCGATATAATTTAATTTTTATAAATATT
>NZ_JBHIMP010000488.1:0-628 GCF_042194175.1 Bartonella sp. MR168JLCBS
GCAGACAACCTTCCTGGTGGAATCTCTCAATATTCCTAATAGAGTATGGTATGGTTTTTAACCTTTTCTTACCAGATTGCAAGGAAACAATCACAAAAGCATTACAATTTTATCTATCCTTGTTAAAGGGGGCTGTGTTTTGTTTTCTTTTTTTCCAAAACTTTTGTTACTGTTAGAGGAAAAATTTTGGCTCGTGAGGAAAAGAAACATAGGGTATGAGCTTATTTTATTTGTACACGGGTCATCTGTTATAGAAAGCTCAGGCTTCTTTATTTTCTTTTTGTCATTGAATGATAAGATTAATTGAGAAGTTTATTTTGTGAATGGAGCTGTTATTGTATTTATTTGAAAACAGTACTGTTTAAAAGGGGACGGATCTTTTTTGTTTCGTAGTTAAAAATATTTTTTATCTTTACATGTATCTTGTGGAGTGAACATGTATTTTAGAATACGCTTTTGAATATCTTGATACGTGGTATGTTCTTCTTCAAGTTTTCACTAAAATGATGATGCTCTATGAGTGTTAGTGTTAGGTCTGTGGAAAGTATATTTGATGCTAAGACGTAGATGCAGTGAAGATATTTTATTTTAAGAATGCTGTAAATCCAATATAATATTGATTGGCGTT
>NZ_JBHIMP010000489.1:0-628 GCF_042194175.1 Bartonella sp. MR168JLCBS
TATTACAACCCAAAACACTTTTAGCTAAACAGGTGACTCTATACCATCTCCTATCCAAAGAGCACTAATCGTAGAAAACACGCTAGAGAACGATAACATTAAGCTTACATCTTATTTGATTAATATATTGATTTTACTAAAGATAATCGAATTTTGAGAAACTAAAATAGCTTATTGTATAGAATTGTTTAAAGTTTTTCAAAAGATTTTCTGAAACAAAAACAGCGCCATCATAGATATGATAGCGGCTGTTATATTCACAAACGAAAGAAAGGAAAAATTAGTGTATCCAACGTCCTTCATATTTAAATGTTGGAGCTTCCTTCAAAGAATCCTTTGTCGCATTCGTAATAAGCTTCCACTTGCCATAATCATTTGTCATCTGAATCGTTTCTGGAGAAACGACTACATAACTCTCCCCTATACCAAGAAAACCACCAACAGCGATAACAAACCCCACGATACTCTTTTCACGCAAAATAATATCTTTCACTTCGCCAATATTCTCGTTTTCTATGTTGTATACACTTGCACCAATAAGGCTTGATGCAACGAAATCAGTTGCCAAAGGTGTCACATAACGCGCAGATATATCTGAACCCACCTGTACCACCCCCATCGAAGCAAT
>NZ_JBHIMP010000490.1:0-250 GCF_042194175.1 Bartonella sp. MR168JLCBS
AAATTTATTGCTGTTCATTTTGCTACCTTACAAAGATCTCATTACCAGAAAATATCTCTTCTTGTTAAAGGTGAACTAAATAAATATAGGGAAGAAATAAATATCTTATTGATTATATTAAAAAATTATCATTTCATGAAATGATTCATCTTCACCGTTTTATTCACAAAAATCGACAATTTGGCTTTGAAAAAAACTTTTATAATTTAAGCACAAAAGAGTTTAGATCTTAGAAAGACAAAATAAAATA
>NZ_JBHIMP010000490.1:300-626 GCF_042194175.1 Bartonella sp. MR168JLCBS
TTGGCTTTCTATAAGGTGGCGTTCTTTGTAAAGATGTTCATCATCGTTATGCGGTGTTTTCCTGTTTAAGCAGAAAGGAATGACAGAGACGCAGTTTTTCTTTCTTACCCGTTCTCTTCGTGCATTTAAGCATAAACTTTTATTAGCAATAACTTACTTCCAGAAACTGAGATGTTTGGGATCATGTCATTGCTGTCCCCGGAGTCAGAAGAAAATACAAAGCTGAGCCAAGCCACCAAAGCATGATTCTTCATGGTCAAATCTTCTCGCTTCTTGGCAATGCTTTCTTCTTATGCTGATCTGATTATAGTCCTCAGAACAGGGAT
>NZ_JBHIMP010000491.1:0-281 GCF_042194175.1 Bartonella sp. MR168JLCBS
TTCAAAACACTCAACAAGCTGAGAGGCTTGGTAATATCACTCGAATTCCCTGGAGTGAGAAGGAAATATAAAAATTAACTCAAGGCACCCATTACAGCATGACGCTTCATTGTTAAATCTTGGCTTTTTTACCAACGTTTCCTTCTCATGTTGACCTTATCTATAAGCCTGCAACATAATTATACAGATAGGAATGAACCTGGATAAAGGAGACATTGATTCTCACGAATTGACCACTATAGTCCATAGTCCTTGACAAGCTCTTCCAAAATTGGATGCCA
>NZ_JBHIMP010000491.1:320-626 GCF_042194175.1 Bartonella sp. MR168JLCBS
AGTTCTAGGGACTTGTTTAAAGAATAAGGGGAAGAAGCTCTTGCCATTTAAAATAAAATGAACAGCTTGAAAAAACAACGGGTAAGGTTTTCAGTCCTCACGTATATCCCAGAAACCTATTCTCCATAAATTT
The DNA here is from genome assembly GCF_042194175.1 of Bartonella sp. MR168JLCBS. Classification (NCBI taxonomy): domain Bacteria; kingdom Pseudomonadati; phylum Pseudomonadota; class Alphaproteobacteria; order Hyphomicrobiales; family Bartonellaceae; genus Bartonella; species Bartonella sp. MR168JLCBS. The sequence goes on from NZ_JBHIMP010000491.1 coordinate 454, forward strand.
TAAATCCTTTGGCAATACCTGGATTAATGTAAGAGCTCTTCCTGGTAACATACCTGTTCTTAACAAACGGAACGTTACCAGTTTTATTCTCAAATCTTAACGAAGATGCCCATAACCTAAATATGAAGCGGTTTAGCAAATGTCGCCAAAGCTGCTTCTCGCACTGCTTCTGA
>NZ_JBHIMP010000048.1:0-1811 GCF_042194175.1 Bartonella sp. MR168JLCBS
TTGGAGCTTGCACGCAATAAAAGAGCTTCTCCAGGACGCCAACTCTCTAACTGATAAGGACCAACACAAGCAGAATGACTTGCCAAATACCGGTTTCCCATATCGCCATCTTGTTCGTTTTTCATGAGTGTCTCACGATCCAGCAAGGCAGCAGTGCGATTAGTGGAAATATTGCTAAGAATGAGCTCTGCAGGATAAGGTTTATCAAATTTCATCACCACCGTTTTGTCGTCCGGTGTTTGAAAAGCCTCATCAACGTTTTGTTCTGTAATCCCATATTCATTAAATGTTGCCGCATTGGACAATTTCAATTTCACAACCCGCTTCATACCCCAAACAAGATCATTGGCATTGGCTAATCTACCATCGTTAAACTTTAAACCATCGCGCAAATGAAAAGTAATCACCGTACTCTGGTCATCACTTAAAACATCCCAACTCTTTGCCAAAGAAGGAACCATTTTAGCTGCATCATCTGTAGCAGAAACGACCAAATTATCACAAATATTGTTAACCACTTCAATTCCATAACGGTCATTGAGTTGTGCAGGGTCAAATGTACTTATTGGATCCAGATTCCAAGCCATTACAAGCGTATCGGTAGGTGTTTTTGCTGAAACTTGTTGCACAAACATCCCCATTGCAAGAACAGCAGAAACAAAAGAACAGCTCTTTTTCAATATTTTTCTTTTCACGTTCATAGACTTTTCCTTTTAACGTTTATTGTATAAATTCCCCATGCAGCAAAACGTGCTTAATAATTAAGTTTAGACGAACTATAGGCTCCTAAAGACCAAGCTTTAAAATCTTCAAGAACAAGCACCTCTTGCCAATGACTCCTCCTGCCTACACTTACAAGCCAAACAAAAACATACAAAGGAAAACACTCTGATATATTCTGATATATAATGAACGCTCACCAACAACAGAGCTTATCCACGATATCATAACGCCTACTATTGAAGACTATAAAACCAATATTTTTTCTCTATCTTGTTCAGCAAGCTTGTCTCTTATTTCTTCCGGCGTTTTGCATACCATCAAAGCACTAGCCCTTTCGGCTCAAGTACCTTAATAACAAAGAGCTTTCATAATAATTTGACGATTTGATAAAACAGGAAAATTCGTTAGTTTGCTAAGTGCAACGACTTTTATTCCTTCTTCAAAAGGAAATTTGATTGTTTTTCATCACTCCCCGTAAAATAACTCCCTCCCAATTGGCATCTCATCATCTTTCAAAGCAAAAGAAAATATGAACACCATAAAAAACTGATACCCCTTGTGTACCCCCCATAACAAAACTTTCTTTCAACATCGCAAAACCTTTGCACCTTTAGCACTACTAAATTCCGCGACATTTGTTACACTTAGTTTTTTATGTTACACTCAGCTTTTTAACAAATAAATTGACCACTTTTCAATTCAGAGAAATTGAAATATTCAATCTTAACATCCACACAAATACACCTCTAATGAGAATGAAAAATCTCTTTAAACGAATGTCTTGAAAAGACATTCAACAATATATCACGCATTACCTATGATCTTCGACGTATTGCAAAGCTTAAAAATTTATACAATACGCCGAATATATCATGACGATGTCCTTTATCTATTGAACACCATTGAAGACACGCTTATTTTTCAATTTTACTATAAAAAATATGCGGTGCACTATTCCAAACCCACTTTTTGATATCCGGTGTCATCGCGACGACGCCATATTTCTGATAGATAAACGCATAAGGTCCTTTTTGCATAAGTTCACGTTGTAAATCAGCATATATTTGCGCCCGTTTTTGCGGATCTTT
>NZ_JBHIMP010000492.1:0-626 GCF_042194175.1 Bartonella sp. MR168JLCBS
GCTGAACGTATGGCGCACGCTCATTTTATTTTATCCCGTGCTGGTGCCTCATCCGTTTGTGAGATAGCTGTGATTGGACGTCCTGCTTTGCTTATTCCATATCCCTATGCTTTGGATCATGATCAGGCAGCGAATGCAGCACTGCTTGCTCGTGTGGGAGGTGCTCAAATTGTATCAGAAAAAGATTTAACTGCGCAAAGACTTGCTTCTTTCTTAACACAAGCTTGTTGTGCACCGCACTTATTGGAAAAACAAGCGCTTGCTGCAAAAAAAGTTGGGCAACCTTATGCAACTCGTCGCCTTGCTGATATGGCTGAAGCGTTGATTGCGGGGCGGTCGCTGTCAGATGTAAGAGAGGAGTTTTTTGATGAAAATGCCGTTTAATATAGGCCTTATCCATTTTGTTGGAGTCGGCGGGATTGGCATGAGTGGAATTGCGGAGGTTTTGCATAATCTTGGCTATAAAGTTCAAGGATCTGATCACGTTGATAGTGCAAATGTTGAACGTTTACGGGGAAAAGGAATTAACATTCAGATAGGTCATCATGCTGAAAATTTAGGGGATGCAGAGGTTGTTGTTCTTTCTACTGCTATTAAAAAAACAAATCCTGAATATATTGCTGCGA
>NZ_JBHIMP010000493.1:0-623 GCF_042194175.1 Bartonella sp. MR168JLCBS
CACTTAATTGAGAGGCTGCTTCAGGAGTATCCAAATGTCGTATTATTCACTGCTGAAATTTGTTATCAGTTTTGCTTTCCCCTGTTTCTAAAAGAGATTTTAACCCTTTGTTTTAAAATACCTTTATCATAGTAAACTGAAAAATTTTATATCATATACAATACAATATAATAAGTTACAATTATCAATAAATATGTTACACATAACGATAGTATTTAAAAAAAATTATAGCTTAAAAAAAATCCGTTAATTGACTTTAACTGTGATACACGCTTTGCTTTTCCAAGGAACCGTGAATCTACAAAACAGATTATGCAAACCGCGTCAGGTTTGAGTGATACCATATATTGGATGGTTGGTGAGAAGAATTTTACCAAGACTTCCCTGATGATGAAACTGTAGGGGGCAACAGAAACAACAAATCCAATCATCTTTATGCATTCGGCAATCTATGCAGGTTCTTTTATTCGGGGCTCTAAGATTATCTTCAGTTTCTAAAAGATACAGGACAAGCGCGGTGCGAGGAGTGCAGAAGCGATAGCCTTTTGTAGCAGTGATGCGTTTTTTTGTTGATGATGGTGGCTTTTATCAGATGGGTTTTGAAAATGTTGACCGAACTGTTT
>NZ_JBHIMP010000494.1:0-622 GCF_042194175.1 Bartonella sp. MR168JLCBS
TTCAATCTCTGTCGTCCACAAACAAATACTTTCTGGCATATGAGAATGACCAATTAATATGCGTATTTTGAAAACATAGAGGATATCTCTCTTATACATATATCCATTAAAAAAAGAGAGAAACATTTGTAATAAAAATACATTTTTTCTTTCATTTTAAAATTTATCACAAAAACAAAATACATTACAGCAAACATTCTAAAGCAATGCCAAAAGCTTTTTCTCCTATAAAATACTGTTTTTTACTTTTTATTTTCTTTCATGTCTATGGATTAATATGTTTTGGTAGAGAATGGTTTTGTGTTATAATTTTAGTTCGAAAATTCACTTTTTATGTAACTCTATGCACGATAGCATCGTGTGGATTCAGGTAAGGCTTTCTGTGGTACTTTATAAATTGCTAAAAAAAACTTTCTTTTTTTGTGCTGTTATTTACACACTCTATAATGTTTCTATCAAGCACGCTGTCGCACAAACATCTAACATGCAAACTGTCCCTGCCCCAAAAAGCTACGGCGCATGGACAAAGGTTTGTTCTCTGCCACCAGGTACACCTAATATACAATGTGAAGTTGTGCAAAACGTACACACACAAAATCGCCCTGATATTACCTTGCGCGTT
>NZ_JBHIMP010000495.1:0-300 GCF_042194175.1 Bartonella sp. MR168JLCBS
GTGCTGATGCTTATCGCGTTTGGAAAAAGCAATTAGTTGTTGATACCTTAAAAAACATGGAATCGATGATACCCTTGTTTCTCCTTTGATTGAATGTGAATACCACAATCGTCGACGAATCTTTAACAGCGCTTGCGACCCGGAAAGGTTACATTGTTGGTTTTAATCGCTATTTATCGCATGATGTTATCACACTTGAGGAATGTCCAGTTACATGTTTAGAGATTATGTCTAAACTAGATGATATCAAGGTATTTTGTGCTCTTTTAAGCAATTATACCAAGAGATTTCAGGTGTTGA
>NZ_JBHIMP010000495.1:320-622 GCF_042194175.1 Bartonella sp. MR168JLCBS
TTGCTTTAAATGGGTGTGTGGTGGGGGGATGACGTATTCGTCAGAAAATGGTTCATACAGCTCTTGCGCGTGGAATTACACGTTTATCTGTTGAAGGTAAAGTTTTGATTGAACGAGAAAAACCATTGGTTTACTTTGAAGATGTCTGTGTTGAGTTTTCTGCTGGTGGGTTTCTCCAAGCGACTCTAGAGGCAGAAAATACTATGGGCAATGTTATTTTGGTCCATTTAAAAAAAGCAAAGAATGCTTTGGATTTGTTTTCAAGAATGGGGACTTTTACATTACGTATGGCGAAAAAGATG
>NZ_JBHIMP010000496.1:0-622 GCF_042194175.1 Bartonella sp. MR168JLCBS
TACATATTATTTACTAGTGAGTGAGCATCACCTTGATCAGGTTTTATCACTAAATCATGTGCTTTTGTGTCCTCTAAGGCAATTAGGGTTGTGAAGCCGAAAACGAGAAGAGTTGACCAAAAGTAGATCACGAGCAAGTATTGCGCGGAGTTTTCTTTCACAAGGATGGATCAAGACTCATTGACAGCTTCGCGGGTGCGTGCCAACCTCCATTGTGCCAAAAAGTTCATTAAATTGGAGGGGCACAAAGGCAGTCGCACTCGCGAAGTCTAACTCGAGTCAATTTGGAAGAAAGCTCCGACAAAGAGGACTAAACGATGAAATGACGCGATCTACCGCTCGTCGTGTGCCCGACGAAGCGGCCTCGATGAAGAAGATGAATTCAGGAGTATTTTGGAGGAGTACTGCAGCAGTGTATTGCAGCAAAACAATGTTGCAAATTACTGTTAGGCATACAAATCATCCATGTTCACAACTCAGGGGCACTCTGGCCAGTTAGCTCATCATGGGCTTGTACAACAAGGAAGAAACACTGAAAGAACAATAAGAGGAAGATATGACTCCCTTCTCTTTTCTAACTGATCTTCCATGTCGAGCTCCGTGTGCCAACCCCAACTCTTAA
>NZ_JBHIMP010000497.1:0-319 GCF_042194175.1 Bartonella sp. MR168JLCBS
ACATCTGTCATATCGGACAGCATAACAGCATAACTATTTTGTTGTGCTAAAGATACAATCGTCATAGAAACGGTTATATTCTTAGAACTTTTCGTCACTAAATCAGCTATCTCACCGCGAGTAAAAACCTGATTTTTTCCTTTCATAGTAATCCACTTCAACAACTTCTCAATCAAAGATCAGCTTTGCAAAGTAAATAATGATGATAATGGTTGTCTCCGTAATTCATTTATTTCATAGCCAGTTAATGCTAAAACAGCGCGACTAACCGACTGAATGAAGCCCTGTTCATTCAACCACAAAATGCCATCAGTAGCTG
>NZ_JBHIMP010000497.1:329-621 GCF_042194175.1 Bartonella sp. MR168JLCBS
TCCAACAATGATAAAACCGCTGCTGGTTCTTTTATGAAAGCTTGTTCTATGATATTTCCAGACAATGTCTGTGCACATGGTAACTGAACCGCTGTTTCTTCAACCAAATGTGCTCCCGCTACCTCCAATTCGCCACGTAATCGCTCTGCAATCTCCCTAAACGCTGAATGCTCTCGCTCCGAGAGACCCGATATTTTTGTATCCAGCTTTTCATCTCTTTTGTTTTGTACTTTTTCTTGCATCTTCAAAACACCAAAGCCACGAAACCCTTGAAGCCACTGTTTAACAGCAA
>NZ_JBHIMP010000498.1:0-317 GCF_042194175.1 Bartonella sp. MR168JLCBS
ATTAAAGACATGAACAATGAAATGCTAATAATTCCACAGCAAATTGCTTGAAGACCTACTTGCTTGACGGTGCTTTTAAACCCTCCACCGATAAGATGGTTTAAAAGGGGAGCGATAAACGTATGCATGGTTTAACGACGCAATAATTGAGCCAGAATAAACCCAACCCCTGCTGCAAATAGAACGCTTTTGCCAGGGTTTTTACGAACGCATTGATTCATGCTTTGTTCAAGGTCTCCTATTTTGTCTTTTGCTTGAGACAGAACGTCTTCACTGTTTTCTTTCGCTGAGTGATACAGTTTTTCGGCTTTATTTTT
>NZ_JBHIMP010000498.1:327-620 GCF_042194175.1 Bartonella sp. MR168JLCBS
ACCAAGATTTGTCAGTGTCGAGGTTATACCGGAAATTTCATTGCGTAGTTTTTCTAATTGTGTTTGCAGATCTTTTTCTGCTGCTGTTTTATTATTCTCTGTTGTTTTGTTGTTTGCCATGATACTCTTTCCCTCTGTTGATTCATCATTCTGCGTTTTTGTGTGTTTACAGTGATCATTTGCATTGGAGTAAAAATTTTCACTGCTTGGGTAACGTCAAACAATTTTTTTAGTTCCATCATTTTGTTCAATTTTAAACTGTTTTGATAAAATCAATCTTGTCTGTAAGATTA
>NZ_JBHIMP010000499.1:0-278 GCF_042194175.1 Bartonella sp. MR168JLCBS
TAAAAGTTGTAACACTGCCTGATTGGAATTAGCCTTCACGGCATAAGCAATCAAACTAGGCATATCTCGAAAAGCGTTTTGATAATCTTTAAAACGTGTAACCAGCGCATTAGCCGAATAACAATAAAAAGGAGTTCCGACATCCTGCGCCAATGCAGAAAGAGAAAGACCTTCAGCATGAAGGACACCCTGATTATAAGAAAAAAAATGCATAAAAACCTCTAGTGTATCAACCGATCGAGAATAAAAGGCTTATCTACTTTGTTTTTGGCAACAGA
>NZ_JBHIMP010000499.1:327-619 GCF_042194175.1 Bartonella sp. MR168JLCBS
GGCAATTCTAACGCGCCTTTACGCCCGCATCCAACTACAACAGCACCATAAAAAAGGACAATCATCAGACTCTTTAAAATAATTTTCATATGCCCTCTTTTCCTCCTATCGATCTTTTTCCTTATTTCTGGGTTAAAAATAAAATCACTCAGGCGTTTACAAGGCGTTTTTTCCAATGGGCAATTTGATAAAGTACTTCTGAAAGCACCTTACCATCAAAACTTTTACGACTTTTAATCGATTTTTCAACCGTTAAAACATCAAAAAGTGCTGCATTGATATCTGGACATAT
>NZ_JBHIMP010000500.1:0-320 GCF_042194175.1 Bartonella sp. MR168JLCBS
CCACCTTTACTCTCACATCTTACTTAAATACACAGAACCCCGAAATGCTGGATCATTGCCACTTCTTATCCACATTTAAGAGGCTTTGTTTCAAATCAACTCTCTCTTTTTTCTAAAAGGATTTTGCCTTTTTCAACCAGTGACAAGCACATTTCAATTTTCATAAAAATCAACAAGCTTTTATAGATTAAGATCCGTACATTCCCTCAAAAAGCACAAAAATATGGAGAAGTGGTTGCATCTTCCCACTTTAACCTCGTCGCCTGATAAATTTTTTAAAGGCGGCGTTCCATCATGAGTTTTTTAATTTCAGCAATTGC
>NZ_JBHIMP010000500.1:330-619 GCF_042194175.1 Bartonella sp. MR168JLCBS
TTTGGACCAGTTTGCGTACAATTCATAATCGTATGGCATCGATAAAGCCGGAAAGGATCTTCTAAGTTATCAAGACGTTCACCGCACATTTCATCACGTGAATCAGCAATCCAACGATAAGCCTGGAGCAAAACAGCCGGTCCTAAATAACGATCACCATTCCACCAATAGCTTGGACATGATGTCTGACAACATGCGCACAAAATACACTCATAAAGACCATCGATTTTTTGGCGGTCAGAGTAACTTTGCAACCACTCTTTAGCAGGCTCGGGAGAGACAGTTTGCA
>NZ_JBHIMP010000049.1:0-1793 GCF_042194175.1 Bartonella sp. MR168JLCBS
TTCTGTGCATTTAATTTAAACGAGAGAAGCAGGTAGAGTGATGGTCACGTCCCATTTGTTAAGAACAGCAGTGTTACGGGGAAGAAGTATGACCTCAATAGCTAATCAAGTATTGGTAAAGGATTGATCGTTTATGGAGGCTAAGTCTTTCAGATCGTATGAGGGCTGAAAATTTTACCCATCGTTTTATTGAAGATGTTCATTTTATTTTAAAACGGAGTTTCAAAGGCAAGAATTTGCTTTACCCCTCAAGATAAAGGTGGAGCCTTCATCACTAAGAGTTATGAAATCTGGTGTCAGAAAAGAATCCTCACAACTGGTTTTGGTAATGCTTTTCAAGAACTATAGGTTATGATGGTGAAGCTGTGAGAACGATATCACCTTTTCTCAGATACATCTGTGTGCTGGAAGCTATAGATTGTTGAGCAGGACTATAGAGAACATCAGCATGAAAGGGCAGTGTTGGCAAAAGTGAGCCAAGATTTGATAACGAAAGGTCATATTGTGATGGATGCTGTGCGTCAAGCTTTCCATTTTTTCTTGACGACAGAGACCAGACATGACGCTGCTCAAGCAGCTTAGCTTATTGATAGTGGTGAAAATACATCAGTTATTTTGAGAATGGTTATGTTCAAAGGTAGCAAAGAGAAGGAGTGAGGAAGCAAGACTGTTTTTCTGTCATTTTCCTTTCTGCTTAAACAAGAGGACAGTGCATGACGATGTTGAACATTTTTCCAGAGAACGCCACTTTATGGAAGTTACTTTTAATAAATGCGAATATTTCAAACGTATCTCCTTAAATGGGATAAAAGGCTGCTTTTTTATGGGATTCTTAGTTATGCTTTAATCGCGCTCTGAATTAGAGAGTGAGGTGCACAAATGAAAATAGGTAAATAAAAATAAGAAATTTTCTTAGGGTGATAATACTGTGTAACAATAGCTAGGTAATTTTTATGAGGGTTGTATTTTTCAGGTTCACATGATGCTATGTAAAATGTGGTGGATAATATTTAAGAAAATTTGATATCTATGAGACATTTCATGAGCTTAGTTCTTTCTTTTTGTGTTTGCGTGGGGGGCGTAATGATACGTTTGGTGAGCTATTGTTTCTGTAGGGCTTGCAGAAAACAGGTTGCAGTGCAAAAATAGATTCATGTCTCACCGTTTCGATAACTTACCAGATTTGTTTAATTTACCACTTAAGCCAAATTTTTCATGCGAATTGGATTTGCAGAAACAGGGGTTCTTTCATATAGCGGGTGTTGATGAAGTTGGACGCGGTCCTCTCGCTGGGCCTGTGGTAACAGCAGCAGTTATTTTGGATAAAGACCATGTTCCGGATGGATTGAATGATTCAAAAAAACTTTCTGCCCAACGACGTAATGAACTTTACTGTGAAATTTTGCAAAGCGCATTAGCAGTTTCGATTGCGAGTCTTTGTGCCCGTACGATTGATCAATCTGATATTAGAAAAGCAACTTTAGAAGCAATGCGTCGTTGTGTTATAGGGTTAGCAATTCCAGCTCATTATGCGCTCATTGATGGACGCGATATTCCTTTCCAGCTACCATGTCCAGCAACTGCTTTGATTAAAGGTGATCAACATTCGGTTTCAATTGCAGCAGCATCGATTATTGCAAAAGTAACGCGTGATCGCATGATGAAATGCGCTGGACAGATTTATAAAAACTATGGTTTAGAGAAACATGTAGGTTATGCAACACTAGCACACCGTATTGCCCTTGATAAATATGGGCCAGTTGTGGGATTACATCGTTATAGCTTTGCACCAC
>NZ_JBHIMP010000501.1:0-619 GCF_042194175.1 Bartonella sp. MR168JLCBS
GATAACTCACTGAATATCTCAGGAGAAGTTGCTTAATTGATACTTTGAGTTTTAAGCATAAAAATGAAAGTTTAAAGGAGTGTAAAATAAGGATACAATAAGCAAAGAGTGCCAATATCAATAATATTCTGTACAATTTGCTCTTTTTTATTTTTGTGCATTTCTTTGTTATAATTATTAGGTATTTTCTTGATAGAATTCTAATACGCAATATAGATAAAAATGAAGTATCTTGCCGATATGTGGGGGCTGAAGGGGTGTATTAGCATGATGCATAAAAATGCTCTCGGTTAAGAGACGAATGAGAGCTGCGATTTGATATTTATTTTGTAGCGGGAAATTGTGGGAGTGTCAGAGGATAGAAGTAAAATACGAGATGATACGAATTCTCTTCCTCGTTTTATTCATTTGAGGGTACACTCAGCTTATTCCCTCCTTGAGGGGGCTTTGAAAGTTCCACAAATTATTCAACATGCAATTTCTGATGCTATGCCAGCAGTTGCTATTACGGATACGAATAATTTATTTGGTGCTTTAGAATTTTCGCAGCATTGTTTTTCTCATGGTATTCAACCTATAATAGGCTGTCAGCTCACAATTGATTTTGGCGATGGAAATG
>NZ_JBHIMP010000502.1:0-258 GCF_042194175.1 Bartonella sp. MR168JLCBS
TTTTAATGGTATCTCTGGGTGCTTTATGCTTGGAGTCTATCTCTTTATAGCAAGAGATAGCAATGACATTTCATCTCAGTCTCTATACTTTTTTCAAAGTATCATTGCGGTTACTGGAATGTTCACTGTTTGGTTTTACAAAAATAAAAAACAATAAATTGCATTTCAATGCTGTAAACATATGTTATTCTACAAACATTTGCGATGCTTTACATTGAATATCTTGCTTTTAAAGGATAGAAAAGTAAATATCAAGGA
>NZ_JBHIMP010000502.1:298-617 GCF_042194175.1 Bartonella sp. MR168JLCBS
CAAGGATAGAACTTTTAACGAGTAAAGCATAAATCTTATCTATTCTATAAAATGCTATTTTTTTTATCAGTGACTAAGAAGCATAATATGCCTCTTTGATTCATCTCACTCTTGTGAGAGGTCAAGAAAACAGTACCTTGAAACTTCTTAAAAGTTCTTTTTTTCATGTTTAAACAAGGCAATCGGGCAATCTCTCACCATATAAGGAGGTATTCCATTATTTGCGTTCTTAAAAATCCGTATGAATAACTGTGTTAGTCTCATATTAATTGGAAAGAGAAGCTTTGCGTCGGTGTAAGGTTTTGACAACTTCCTTTTT
>NZ_JBHIMP010000503.1:0-305 GCF_042194175.1 Bartonella sp. MR168JLCBS
CCTGGTATATTCACTCCTGATACAAACTTTGGGGCAGAGCTGAAAATACAGCAAGATGTTTTAGACAATTATACAACAAAAGCTATCAGAGCAAAGTTGGGTATTACGCATATCTTTAATAGTAATCTATCGGGACAGACTGCTGTAGAAGGTTCTAATGGTTATTCAAGCGATATCTATTTTGGAAGCCGTAATTTTACAACAATTGGGTTACCAAGTGGTTTGATTTACGATAGCCGTGATAATAAGTTGAATGCGAAAAGAGGCTGGTACGGTGAAGCAATTGTTGAACCTTTTTATGAAAT
>NZ_JBHIMP010000503.1:325-617 GCF_042194175.1 Bartonella sp. MR168JLCBS
AAAATGGCTGTAGAAGGTCGTTCTTATTGGGCGCTGGATGAAAAGGATCATTTTGTTTTTGCAGCGCGAGCAAAATTTGGTACAATTATTGGGAGCGATACAGCACATTTACCTTCTGATACGCTTTTTTTTGCTGGTGGTGGTGGATCTGTTCGCGGTTATGCGTATCGCAATATTGGTATCAAAACAGAAAATAATGCTGTTGTTGGTGGGCGGGCGCTTGTTGAGGGCTCGGCAGAATTACGTCTTTCTTTAAATGATAAGATAGGATTTGTAAGTTTTCTTGATGGAG
>NZ_JBHIMP010000504.1:0-617 GCF_042194175.1 Bartonella sp. MR168JLCBS
CAAGCACAAAAGTAACAGTCATCCATAAACGCACACCACTGATATTACCTTTATGCGCTTGAACCATTACAAACCCATAAGTGATTGATGAAAGCAATAAGATAGCGGTTTCAACTAAAACAAAGTTTAAATCAATAAACTCATTGCCAGGTTTTCCCCCACCATAAGAAGCAGAAAAAACAGCAAAACTTGAAAAAAGTGTTGAGAACAGGATCAAATCCGAAAGTATATAAACCCAAAAACCAAATATCATGATTGAGCTACTGTCGTAATGATGCTCATCAATGTGAGTCTTATTCATTGTCGTTGCACTCATACTGTTACTCCTTGCTTTTTCAGAACAGCTCTAAAAGCATCCTCAGTTTTTTGTACTTCTTCAGCTGAAATGTAGTAACCATGGTGATCACCCATTAATGAATGACACAATATCGTGGCAATAAAACCAATCAATCCAATCGCAACAAGCCACCAAATATGCCAAACAAGTGCAAAACCAACAGCTAACGAAAAGAACCCCGCAATAATTCCAGCTGATGTATTTGACGGCATATGGATTTTTGAAAATCCACTTGTCGGACGCTGATAACCATTTTTCTTCATATTCCAATAAGCATCGT
>NZ_JBHIMP010000505.1:0-616 GCF_042194175.1 Bartonella sp. MR168JLCBS
GTTCATCATTGCTGCGCCTTCAAAAAAAATTTTAAGGATTGAATGAAACAAGGCAGTGGATACAAATCTATTTGATCTTAAGCACCTTCCTAAAAAACTGAAACTCACACGTAGCAAAATCACTTCCTGGAAAAAAAGCTATCAGAAAGCATAACACAAGCATTTGGGAATAATCCCATACAAAAATGGTGATACATTCAGTAAAAAATTTAACAAACATATTTCATTAAATTTCAAAAAACAGAACAATGCATAATAGTTCCGCACCGACAAACTTGAAAACCACTTCACCTTCATCAACAGGCATGAATAAAACGCCCATCATTTGCCTTATTATAACCACTGTACAAATAAAACGGATAAGTATTACTCAAACCAATGGCATAAATTGCACTCACCATGATTCCAGAAATAAAAAATTTTAGAAATTACCCCTGAAAAACCGCTAACTGATTTTCCTTCCCTTTTTCTATAAAATTGCTCTACCTGTTAAAACCAGTATATACTATAGCATCATGCTCAGCAGCAATTATCAAAGAACAAGAAGAAAATTAAACGATCAGAAAAGCACTCCCATTCTTCTATTGTCCTCTTCAACAATACCCCCACCCCTTAT
>NZ_JBHIMP010000506.1:0-290 GCF_042194175.1 Bartonella sp. MR168JLCBS
TTGCTCTGTTTCTCTCTCTTTTCCTGATGGTTCAAAACGTGATTACCCCAATGAAATGACTGGTTTAGAATTGGCTGCATCCATTTCTAAATCACTTGCAAAAAAAGCAGTTGCCTATAGCCTTAATGGAATCACCCGAGATCTATCGGATCCATTAGGACAGTCTGGTCAAATAGAAATCATTACCCGCGAAGATCCACGTGCCCTTGAACTCATACGCCACGATTGTGCGCATGTTTTAGCCGAAGCAGTGCAAGAACTCTTTCCTGAAACACAAGTTACAATTGGCC
>NZ_JBHIMP010000506.1:347-616 GCF_042194175.1 Bartonella sp. MR168JLCBS
GAATGATCTCACCATTATTGAAAAGAAAATGCATGAAATTATCCAACGTAATAAACCTTTCAGAAAAGAAATTTGGTCTCGTAAAAAAGCCAGAGAAATTTTTTCTGAAAAAAACGAACTTTATAAGGTTGAACTTATCGATAGTATTCCCGACAATCAAGATTTAAAAATCTATTATCAAGGTGATTGGTTTGACCTTTGCCGTGGTCCACACATGCAATCTACTGGACAAATTGGGAATGCTTTCAAACTTATGAAAGTCGCAGGAG
>NZ_JBHIMP010000507.1:0-616 GCF_042194175.1 Bartonella sp. MR168JLCBS
CCTCTCATTTCCTCATCATCCCTAGACCATTTTTCTCCATTTCTCTTGTGTTAAAAACCTCTCCTCATCCTAGAGTATGATTTCTTGCAAGTTTCCAAGGTTTTAAAGAGGTTTTAGCCGAATTTCTCTCCATTCTTTGGTTGGTGCCCTAACCCAAGGTAAGCATGCTTTCTTGGGTTTTCTTGGGTTTTTCTTGGGTTGTTTGGAAGGAAACTTTGTTGTGAATGTGAATGAATGTCTTGTGTAGTAGTAGATCTTAATTTTAAAGCCTTGTATTTCTAGATCTCTACTTTTACAAGATGAACTCTTCCAAATTTTTTTCGGATTTTACTGTAGCAAACCCTAGAAATTCAGCATTTTATTTTAAATTATCATTTTTATCCCAAATTTCGGCTTTTGATGGTTGTTGTCGCCTTGTAGGTATGCCGCCCAAACCTAGAGCCGGCAAGCGAGTTCGGCGTGTCTCTCCACCGCCCATTCGCTAGCTTACCTTCAAACATGAAGTCCACAAGGCGCGATTTGAGTTATTGTCTCAACGGAAGTTCGGCACCGTCCGGACAATCGAGTGGGAAACCTTGAGAACGTTGGGCATTGCCAGTACCGTCCGGGATCTTAT
>NZ_JBHIMP010000508.1:0-613 GCF_042194175.1 Bartonella sp. MR168JLCBS
TATCGATGGACAGGTTTTAGGTAAACACTCGGGAATTGTTAATTATACTGTTGGTCAACGTCGTGGTATTGGTGCTGCAACCGGTGAAGCGCTTTATGTAGTTTATCTAGACGTGGAAAATGCACGTGTTATTGTTGGGCCGCGTGAAATGTTGGAAACACATAAACTCTTTTTGCGTGATGTGAATTGGCTTGGTGATGAGCGATTGGAAAATTTTCCTTCCGATGGCCTTGAGGTGGCTGTAAAAGTTCGCTCAACGCGTCCTTCACATCTTGCTCGCTTGCATTACAAAGAAGATGTTTTTTCTGTTGACTTTTTGGAGTGCGAAAATAGTGTAGCACCAGGGCAAGCTTGTGTTTTTTATGATGGAAATGGTGATGGAGCCCGCATTCTTGGGGGTGGGTTTGTAACCCATTCACAACGTGCTGTTGGTGTTGAAATGATGTTGAAACGCGTTTTATGCAATCCAGAAACAAAAGCTGCTGTTTCCTCCGAACTTAAAACAACCGCTTCTAAATAAAAGAGATACACTCATAGGATGTTTTTTAAACTTAAAGTGTTATCATCTTTAGTGGAGCTTATCAAAATCGGTAAAATGAGCTAATGCAAATCC
>NZ_JBHIMP010000509.1:0-613 GCF_042194175.1 Bartonella sp. MR168JLCBS
TGAAAATGAACCTCCGCGACCAACCGGTCCAGTTTTAGTAAAATAAAAAACAAGGTGATATTAATCACCTTCCTTTAAATTGTAAGTACGTACATCTTCAAAGAGCAGTGCTTCTAACAACAGGAAATAGAAAATGAAAGCGCGTGTTACAGTTACTCTCAAAAGCAGGGTTCTTGATCCACAAGGAGAAGCAATTGCTGGTGCTTTAAAGAGTTTAGCTTTCACAGGTATTCACTCTATTCGCCAAGGAAAAGTTTTTGATATTGTGCTTGATGATCAGTCTGCTGAGAATGCCAATTATGTCCTTGAAAATTACACAATAGAACTTCTTTAAGTGAAACTCTCTATGAAAACTGCTATTATTCAATTACCTGGATTAAATCGCGATCAGGATATGCTTGCAGCATTACATCACATAACCGGAGTTGAACCAATTAAAATTTGGCAAACAGAGTCAACGATTCCAGATGTAGATGTCATTGTTATTCCTGGCGGTTTTTCTTATGGAGACTACTTAAGATGTGGCGCTATTGGTGCTCGAACACCTGTCTTGCAAGCTGTTCGTGAAAAAGCACAAAAAGGTGTCACGGTGATAGGCATTTGTAATGGATTT
>NZ_JBHIMP010000510.1:0-613 GCF_042194175.1 Bartonella sp. MR168JLCBS
CTGGTGACCAAAGTGTACACCTGCTTCTAAAAGCTGGTGCATAGTAAAATCTGGTAGTGCCATAATTTATCCTTTCCGGTTCAACCTCCGCGAAAAAAAGTAGGAGAACCTACTACCGGCGGACATCTGCTAGATTTCTCTTGCAAACACCCAAAATCCGCGTGTGAAGTGAGATAAACATACTAATATTTGATTCTTTTTCAAGTCATTTTATGCAATCATTTAATGTTTGCATTGATCAAGACTTTTTTCACCATCAAGAAATTCAAGACTGTTCAATTTTGCACGCAATGCAAAAGTTCCATAATCTACATGAAGATTGCGCATGATACCATTTTCATGTAAGAGAAAGCTGGTACGATAAACAGGCAAGCCATCTTTCTTTTCTACATCATCAAAATAAGAAATCGTAACGGGCCAATACCCCTCCTCATCCAATTTCCCTAACTTTTCTGTTTCATCATCAGATAATTGCATCTTCTTTTCCCCAATAATGACACTTTCTTTTATGATCTTGTCTGCTTTCTCTGTTCCATCAAATACGGTAGTGTGATAGAAATGGCGACCTGCTTTTGCATGCCGGATAATATTTTTTAGTTGCATCATTGGAAAT
>NZ_JBHIMP010000050.1:0-1778 GCF_042194175.1 Bartonella sp. MR168JLCBS
TCACAGACACCACAATCGATACATTCATCGGGATGAATGACAAGCATATTTTCACCTTCATAAAAACAATCAACGGGGCACACTTCAACGCAATCAGTATATTTGCAATGAATGCAATTGTCAGTTATTACATAGGCCAAGCTCGAACTCCATTTTTATTTCAGTGACCTTTGGAAGAAAGTATATGTGCGTTTTTATCTTTGTCTTTTATAAGTTGATCGCGTAGCGCAGCTAATTTTGCAAAAGGTGAATCAGGATTAGGGCGCCTTTCTCTCTGAGATGATTGATTGTTTGTGCGTTTACTGTGCGGTTTATTTGACTTATGAGAGTTTCTAGTGTGTGATGTGGCTTCTCGAGAGTTGTCTTCCTGTGCGCTTGTCCATTTCTTCGAAGCCTTTTTTTGTTTGTTTTGCCACCTCTGTCCAGATTTATCACGTTTTTTTTGTGTGTGGTGGTGAAAATGATTGTTATAACGCCATAGTAAAACAATTTTCTCTTCTGCTGCAATGCATTTTTGTTTGGCAAAATCGCCAACAGGTTCAGCTGCCGATAAACAATCTTCGGTATTGAATTTATCGGGTTGCATTTCAACGGAAGTGGGTAAAGCTCCCTTTTCTCCCTGTGTTGTTTGTGATATGCCTATTCTTTGCCACAGATCGCCAACGTATTCTGCCGCAGGAACCTCTTGTGCCGTCGTGTATGTATGGGTAGAGACTTTGTTTTGAAGAAGATTTTGTTCAAAAACAGTACTGCTACAGGCATGCGATTGATAACCAAGACCTTTTAAAATTTCTTCCATATCGGTTCCATTGGCTCCAAGAATGGACATCATTGTTGGAGTTACAAAAAAACTTTTACCATCATAAGCTCCATCAGGTTTGGGTTCATCCCCTTGTTTCCAATGAACGGCAGAACGGATTAGGTTAGCAAGACGTTCTAAAATATCAATCCGTACAGCACGTTGGCCTAACATCCGATAACCGGCTAACTGATAAAATTGGCGGTTATACGTAGGATCAATAACCAAGGAAGTCCGTCCAGCTGCTAACGCGGCAAAAATTTCATTGACACCAGTTTGGTTATGACCCTCATTTTGGAGATTCCATAACAGTGTAATTGCCTGGACCGGAGCTGGTTTAAGCATCCCTGCAATATAGATATGAAAAGCGCCAAAACGGACACCTAACCGCCGGAGCACTGCGCGCGATTCTTGATCAAGATTTTTAACAACATCGGCTATTTCTCGCCGAGGTATAATTCCTAAAGAGTTAACAAGTTGTAAGGCAAGACTGCTTGTTGAATCCGTCAAGCTATCGGCATTGCGCAAATCAAACAGTGGCTTTAAGTTCGTTTCAAAATGAAAGGTGCCAAAACGCTCTAACCGTTTCACTACGTCGTCCCGGGCCACTCCCGCTAATTGGGTATCTGCTAAAACAATCAGCTTGGCTTTTAAAAAATCTTCTGTTGCAATAAGTTGCCCCACAGGTTGTCCAATCCAGCGCACAATTCCGTTAGAACTGAGGGTAAAGTCTCCATTGGCTGAAGCACAAAAACGCATTGCGCGTTTGGAAAAAGCGAGAATCAAATTCTCATTATCTGCTAAACTTTGCGTATCAGCTACTTGATCATCGGTATTGTTCTTGTTGGCATAAAAACGAAAACCTTCAAACTTACCATTTCCATCTTTTTCAATAAGAATATCATTCTTTTGAACAATCTTACTATCCATGATCATTTTCTTTCTTAGTGCTACGCGGGTAAAAAGCTTATTCTCGACA
>NZ_JBHIMP010000511.1:0-612 GCF_042194175.1 Bartonella sp. MR168JLCBS
AGTAGGAATAAGCACATCTTCTGTGCCAAACATGGTCCGCAAATGAGCAGGTAAATTTTCACGCCAAGGACGAATGAGGCGTGCTAAAAGCAGAAGACGTTCAATTTCTCCAAGTGGAGGATTTAAAGTGTTGGGATGGTTTTCAACAAAAAGGAAACTATCTTCGTCCACATCTCCTAAGGGGCGAATGGCTGGCAAGAAGGTTGATTTTGTGTCACTTCTTTCAGCAAAAGCTGTACGCAAAGCGCGAGCAGCACGGCGTGTTGGAACATAGATGAGGGTATCTGCAAGAGCAGTTTGTCCATCTGGTGCAAAGTTATCAAGAAGAGCACCCGAGAGCAGTGAATCGACGAAATGCGGTAAAAAAGAAGTTCCCGGAGAAATAGAAAAGATACGTGGTTTATAAATCATGTGATCTCATTTGGGACACTTGGAAAAATTCTATCTTATAGATTATTTGCATTATTCCTACTGTATACAATTTTCACAGTGGGAAAAACTGAAAAGCCGCATTTGCATCTAGATTTTTGACTTTGATTTATGAAAAAAATATTGAAACGCATCATGTAGTCTAGATCATCGCATGAAGATATAAAAAACTTTTTTAATATT
>NZ_JBHIMP010000512.1:0-612 GCF_042194175.1 Bartonella sp. MR168JLCBS
TCCAAAGGAATCGTCTTGAAGAAAAGGGGGCAGGAGCGAGCACTGGATTTTGTTGTTTTTTTATTGTCATGCTCTTCAGCTACTTTTGGAGTCTTCATCCGTGAATTAAAGTTTTTCGTAAGTCAAAATGGTTTGAGTATGTTTTGATAATATTGGTTTGATAATATTGGTACTTAAAGTTTCGAGGGTTAAGGGGAATCATTTTCTTTTTGTAAAAGGGTGAGAGAAGTCAACTATTTAAGGACAGGTTTAGTTTAAATATCAGCTGCTGCAGAAATCCAAGATGGAGAAAAACAGTTTTATATGGTAGAGGGTAGGAGAATGAAGATTGTAAATTTTTAGTTGAGCAAAGACTTTTTTGTACGTGTAAAACTCATTCAATTTTGATTTAATCGATGGAGAAGTTGTTTAAAGAACTATGGGGTAGAAGTACAAGACACTGTTGTAGAAAAAATGGTCCTATGTTTTTATTTATAAATGACTTCAAAATAGGATGGTAATGTTTACCCAATGAATGACTCAGAAGTTTTTGGTGGAAAAAAGTGAATATTCTTTTATCCATTGAGACGGTATCATTAAACCAGTTTAGATTATTGGTATCGTTTCAGAAAT
>NZ_JBHIMP010000513.1:0-611 GCF_042194175.1 Bartonella sp. MR168JLCBS
ACGCGTAAAATCATTGCGCTTTGTGGCGTTGATACACGGGCATTAACTGTTCTTATTCGTGAAAAAGGTTCACTAAATGGCATCATCATCCATGATCCAAATGGAAATTTTGATATTCACGCTCTGAAAAAACATGCACAAAAATGGACTGGCCTTATCAATCTTGATCTTGCAAAAGAAGTGACATCAAAGCAATTTGTGGAATGGAATGAAAAACCATGGATATGGAATAAAGGCTATAGTACGAATGATGCATGCAATTTTCACATTGTTGCGATTGACTATGGCATTAAGCTGCACACGGTGCACGCATAACTATTGTGCCAGCAAACACAAACGTAGAAAAAATTCTGGCAATGAATCCTGATGGTGTTTTTCTTTCCAATGGACCAGGTGATCCAATCGCCACAGCTAATTATGCTGTTCCAACCATTCAAGCCCTCATTGACAGTAATATACCGCTTTTTGGCATATGTCTCGGGCACCAACTTCTGGCTCTTGCTGTTGGAGCAAAAACCATAAAAATGCACCAAGGACACCATGGTGCCAACCACCCTGTTAAAGACTTTATCACCGTAAAAGTTGAAATTGCATCAATGAATCATGGTTTT
>NZ_JBHIMP010000514.1:0-611 GCF_042194175.1 Bartonella sp. MR168JLCBS
GAATGATCGTTACAAAAAATAAAAAATACGCAAACAAACGGTGAATGAATTGAATCGTCAAAGGATTTTCAAATAAGTTGAGCCAAACAGGATTATGCTGCATTAACCCATTGGGTATGAACTGGCCATCCATAAGGGGCCATGTATTATAAACTTTTCCAGCATGCAGGCCTGCAACCAAATCACCAAAATAAATCTCAATCAAAATCAATACAACAAGCGAACCTGCAAAATGTTGAACCCCTTGATCCACTGGTTTTTCTGAATATTCTGTAAATCCTCGAGATAAGTAAGTAACAAAAGTAATAATGTTATAAGATGAAATGCCAAACGATACTGACTCACACTTGTTAAATTACTTTGGCCAATACCTGAAGCTACCATCCACCAACCAATAGCTCCCTGAAGAGCAATAAGAATTGGCACAATGGTAAGCTTGAGTAAAATATTTTTTTCAATACGCTTGATCGCCCAAGACCAAATTAACCCCAATAAAGCCAAAAGCCCAATAACACGCCCAAGAATGCGATGCGCCCATTCCCACCAGAAAATTACCTTAAACGCATTTAATGTCATATCGCGATTAAGCAGCTAATATTGCGCTATCTGTT
>NZ_JBHIMP010000515.1:0-261 GCF_042194175.1 Bartonella sp. MR168JLCBS
TGATGTCTTAAGACGGCGTTATTCTTTACAATGGCGTATGGAGAGCGATGATATGAGGGATGTCGTTTTCGGCACCTTATTAGATACTGGAAAAATGACGATTGAACAAATTGATGGTGAATTAGAAGGAGATCGATTTGCGCCCCAGTTATTAGGGTCTAAGCAGCGTCAATCATGGCAAAGGCGGCAATTAGTTGATGCACCAGACTATATTCGGGGTGATATTCCCCAATGGTGTCAAGCGCATTTGCATCCTTTATT
>NZ_JBHIMP010000515.1:305-609 GCF_042194175.1 Bartonella sp. MR168JLCBS
TCTTTAGATTTACGCGTGAATAGCTTGAAGGCAACGCCAGAAAAGGTACTTAAGGAATTAGCAAAAACCAAAATTCAGTCTTTGTCATGGTTTCCGCAAGCCTTAAGGATTGCACCGATTGAAAAATTTGGCCGTCATCCTAATATTCAGATGGAACTTGCTTTTCAAAAGGGGCACTTTGAAATACAGGACTTGGGGTCTCAGATTGTTGCTCACCTTGTAGAAGCAAAAGAAAGTATGCAGGTATTGGATTATTGTGCTGGTGGTGGTGGAAAAACGTTAGCCTTAGCTGCCAGTATGAAGA
>NZ_JBHIMP010000516.1:0-274 GCF_042194175.1 Bartonella sp. MR168JLCBS
TCTTTATTCAGCAAGACGCTGGATGAACCGCGTCTTAATAGGCAATTTTGCAGCACCTAATCTCAGTGCTTCACGTGCCACATCTTCAAGAACCCCATCAATTTCAAATATGATTCGCCCAGGTGCAACACGAGCCGCCCAGTACTCCACACCCCCTTTACCTTTACCCATACGAACTTCAGTCGGTTTAGACGTAACCGGAAGATCCGGAAAAATACGAATCCAGACACGACCAGAACGTTTCATATAACGTGTAATCGCACGACGCGCCGCT
>NZ_JBHIMP010000516.1:318-608 GCF_042194175.1 Bartonella sp. MR168JLCBS
ACAGCTTTCAAACCATAAGCACCGAAATTTAGATCCGTACCACCTTTCGAAACACCGTGAATACGACCTTTGAATTGTTTACGGAACCTTGTGCGCTTTGGCTGCAACATTGCTCTCTACTCCAAAATTCAGTTCAATCACAAAAACTAAGCATTTTCACGACGACGATTCGATGAAGACCCGGAATGATCAATTTCTACAGAACGACGTTCTGAAGCTATCGGATCGTACTCGAGAATCTCGCCCTTAAAGACCCAAACTTTAACACCACAAATACCATAAGCAGTCTT
>NZ_JBHIMP010000517.1:0-608 GCF_042194175.1 Bartonella sp. MR168JLCBS
GTAAGTACTGTGATTTGTTATCGAACGCACTGTATATGCGTGATAAAGATCATTTCCATCTTTAAATGAGAGGTAACGAGATGATACCCAACCTGTTTGGGCATTATATCTGATTTGGCACCAGTTCCCTTTACAGCTTTGAATAATTATCAACTCCCCTGCGGGAATTAAACCAAGAAGTGCACACTGAGTGTTTGGTCCCGTTCTAAAATTAAGATTTCTTGTGACAAAGGCATTCGCCGCTCCGGATACTGTTGTGGTAAGAAAGAAAGAGACAAACATAAAAAAAATTACTAATTTTTTCATTTTTCTGTAGAGAATTTCTATAGAGATTTCCCTTCCTTCTCTTTTCATACAAGATCTCCTCTGTTAGGTTATGCTAAAACAGAAAAAAGTACAACTGTTTCTGCTTTCGGTTTTTGATAATTAGGAGCGTAATTGTATATTTTAAGCCTAAAAATATGACAGTTTTCTAAATATAATCGGTGAATGCTTCGTATCCCTTTATTATTTTTGTATGGAAAATAGGGATGCTGTACTATATAATAAAACAATTATAATTTTCGGATTCCAAAAGTAATTTTGGGAGCCGTTTTTCTGTTTTTATT
>NZ_JBHIMP010000518.1:0-246 GCF_042194175.1 Bartonella sp. MR168JLCBS
TAGACAAGGTAATAAAAATTCCTTTTATAGGATTTTGATTAATAGAATAGGATTTTGATTAATAGAAGATTCTCTGCAAAAAGGAGAGAGGAAAGGATCATGAAGAAAACAAAAATGATATGGAATTAAATAATGCAATTAATTTCTTATGTTAGTTATAAAAGGAAAAAAGCTTTCATTTTTTTTCATCGTCATTTAGGCGATTTAAAAGGTGAAGAATTGTTTCCTTATCTGTCTGACTTGTTT
>NZ_JBHIMP010000518.1:320-607 GCF_042194175.1 Bartonella sp. MR168JLCBS
GGGCCATCTCCTTCTCCAGTTAATAACCATCCCTCAGTAATTCTAAATGCTTTTGCGTATTTTTTAGATGCGCGTGATATTCCTCTAAGTCCTTGCTCATGTTGTATATAGCTAGAGTAATTCCATCCAAAATATCTAGCTGCTTCTTTAGCGCTTCTAAAACCACGTACTAAACAGGCTTTCATCAATCTAGAGGATTGGTCTGTTATTTTATCGAGCATTTTTATCTCCTATATATACTCATAATGCATACTTAATTTCATGAATGAGATAAATGTAAAACAATT
>NZ_JBHIMP010000519.1:0-247 GCF_042194175.1 Bartonella sp. MR168JLCBS
TTTAGAATGTTTAGAACCAAGGTTTGATTGCGCGTAAGCTTAGATGGCATTGTTCCTTTCCTTTTCACAACATGACGAAACATAAAACGTGCAAGATATTTGTGCAATGGTGATTATGATTCCACAAGTGAGACTTCTATAAATAAAGTATTCTATTTTTTAAATTGAGATGTTTTTATCTTTTCAGTTTTGATTTTACCCGCTATGGTTGCAATATGATATAAATTATATAAAACCTCTTTGATTT
>NZ_JBHIMP010000519.1:308-607 GCF_042194175.1 Bartonella sp. MR168JLCBS
GTTGACGAGGGCGGTTTCTGCTTGGATAGGGTTGGTTATGCTCTTGTTTTTACTTTAAGAATTTACCATATAAGCTGCGTATTTTTTACCTTTGTGGTTTGTATTTTACGTTAGTGAGGATGTGGTATTTTATGTTTTAGGAACGGTTATTTAGCTGTTTGTTCTTTGACAAGAGAAGAAAGAAGAAAGAGAAACGTGGGCGGCATAGTCTGTGGAGATTTTAAGGTATGTATCCTTAAGATTTCGGAAAGAATATGGCGGCACGTTTTTTGAGAGAAGATGTTAATACCGGATCCGGT
>NZ_JBHIMP010000520.1:0-606 GCF_042194175.1 Bartonella sp. MR168JLCBS
TTCGCATTGTATCAGTTAAATATAGCTTGAAACGTATGCATATATATGTTAACGTGTAAAACGATAACGTTCCATTTATGCAACTTATACGTTAGTTAACATCAACAGTTATTGTGTAACCGCAGTACTCCCGTCTGGCGGTATGACTGTGTGAGCACCACAAGAAGAAGTCTATTCGCCCTGCTCGAAGGAAAGGAATTGGTGGAAGACGATGTGATGGACGTGTTCGTATGCATAATGAAAAAGTTCTTGCGGCGAGTGCCATATCCGTTTAAGAAGCGCTCCTCCATAACACAACCAGGGGCACTTTTTATGTCGGGACAGCCTGACGCGTGTGAGTCGACGATCGCTATGGTCAGATATGTTGCACGTCACTTGAAGGAAGTTGACATAGTTATCCTCCCGATAGTGATGCATGGACACTTCCATGTGGTTGTCCTTGACAACGAAAAAGAAGAATACAGGCATTATTCATCCTACGACAGTGACGAGCACGCCATACACGCGTTTGAACTGGTAACTTCCTTACCGAAGAGACTTCGATTAAAGGGTAACATGAACTTTATTAAGCTTCCAACTAACATGAACTTTTATAACGTAACAGAG
>NZ_JBHIMP010000051.1:0-337 GCF_042194175.1 Bartonella sp. MR168JLCBS
TAAGGTGGCGTTCTTTGTAAAAATGTTCATCATCGTTATGTGCTATTTTCCTGTTTGAGTGGAAAAGGAGAACAGGGATGCAATTTTCCTTCTTCATCCGTTCTCTTTGTGCCTCTGAACAGAAGCATTCTCAGCAATAACTTTTGTATTCTCACCTCTTCAAAAAGCTAAGCTGCTTGGGTAAATGCACTCCGGCCCCTATTGTTAAAAAGAAAACATAAAGCTTAGCCCGAAAGTATCCGCACCATACATGACTCTTCAAGGTAAAATCTTGGCTTGCTTCTCAAGTCTTCCATCTCATGCTGATCCCCCTATGCCCGCCACACAATCTAGAGCT
>NZ_JBHIMP010000051.1:414-1473 GCF_042194175.1 Bartonella sp. MR168JLCBS
TTCCAAAACCGGATGCCCCTTTCGATACCAAGATCATAACTTTATGAACGCCAAACGCCTTGCCTGCAGCTAAGGGAAAACTCTCGCATTGAAGCCTCCGTTTTTAAATAAAATGAACTTCTTCAATAAAACGACGAATAAGGTTTTCAGTACCCAACAGGCCTCTGAGAGACTCATCCTTAATAAACTGGTAAATCCTTTTGCTAATCCTTGGTAAATTTCATAATTCTCCCTGGTAACACGTCTGTTCTTTACAAGTGGACCATGACCACCCCTCTCCCTCTACTCTCACGTCTTACTTATTAAGGCGGAAAACCTAAGGTAATGATCCTGATATTTGAAAAGCTAAAACTTTTGTGCATTTTGGGATATTAAAATATCTTGTACAGCTTGGACCAATCGCTCTTCATCCACCGTTATCTGCGCTGGTCTGCTTTCGCGCCATGTTTGATTATCCTTAATTTCATGAGACAACCGCGCACCTTCGATCAAATCTTTGATCTGTATTTTTCTGTCTTGGCGCTCTTGTGATCCTTGAATCACCACACAAGGAGCCTGGCGGCGATCTGCGTATTTCATCTGCGCTTTAATCCCTGATGCTCCCAGATAGAGTTCAGCACGAATTCCCGCTTTACGCAACTGCATGACCATTTTTTGATATTGTGCAACAGCCTCTGGCTCTCTATCCATCATCAGCACCACAACCGGCCCAGGTGTTTTCTTTACAGGCAGCTTTGAAAGATTTTGCAAAGCTGTTATCAAGCGTGAGATACCAATTGAAAAACCCGTCGCTGGAACATTTTCACCACGAAATCGTGCAACCAATCCATCATAGCGCCCACCTCCACCAATGGACCCAAAGACAACTTTTTGTCCATCATCATTGAGAACATCAAAAAGCAATGTCGCCTCAAAAACAGGTCCGGTATAATATTCCAGTCCCCGCACCACAGATGGATCAATTTTGATACGGTTTTGATAACCATTTGCGGCAAAAATTGCCTGCATTTCCTCAAGCTCCCGCACCCCTTCCAATCCTTGAATATGATGACCAACAAC
>NZ_JBHIMP010000051.1:1487-1772 GCF_042194175.1 Bartonella sp. MR168JLCBS
TTTCAGCTTCTCCTGTGAGCAAAGCAAGAACACTATCAATCTCTTGGTCCTTAAGCTGTGCCCCTTTAGTAAAATCACCACTTTCATCCAAACGCCCTTTACCCAAGAGCAAACGCACACCTTCAAGACCAAATTTATCAAGTTTATCAATGGCCCTAAGAACAGTTAAGCGCTTTTCAGCTTTTTCACGTCCCACCAAGCCAATTTGCTCCAAAACAGCCTCTAGAATCTTTCGGTTATTAAGACGAATGGCATAATCATGATGCTGAAATCCTAGTTTTTCTA
>NZ_JBHIMP010000521.1:0-605 GCF_042194175.1 Bartonella sp. MR168JLCBS
TACTAACTACAACAATCTAAACAGATTTAATGCGTTCACAAAATACTTTAAAAACACTTGCAAATCTGGCTTGATATCCACAAGCCGTGCACCATTTCTAAATACGCAATGCAAACCAACAAAATACTACAAACCCTATTTGACAACTGTAATATATATACCCCATAGTGCCACCATAAAAATATTCGAAATAATCAATACGTTATTTAATTCGACAACAAAAAGTATTATTAATATACTTTCCAACAACACGCATATTTATTTCTAGTCTCGTTTAGCATTCATTATAAGGTTAATCTAGCGATATCTTTCGCATGGTGCAATTAAAAGCAGATTAAACCAATAAAGTAATGAGATTATCCGATTTTGATGAGATTTTTTTATTTATTTAGCAAAAATTCAGTTTAAGACGACATTTATACAAGAAGTTTTGGCACAAATTAAAGAGCTTCTCAGCAATAACGCGATAAACACAATCGCTATCGAAGGTTTTATTGTGTAACTCAGATAAAAAACACTTATTTCCCTTTTGCTCTCAAACAACTGCATCTCCTCATTATTTGAAGCTCTTAATGAGATCATTATAGTTCATTTCACATAAAGTA
>NZ_JBHIMP010000522.1:0-251 GCF_042194175.1 Bartonella sp. MR168JLCBS
ATGTGATTTGCACAAAGATAGGTTAGATATCTGTTTGCTTTAATGAAACCTTGAAACCGATGGAATTTTATTTTTGGAGAAAGAAAATTGAAGCCATTGATTTTCAGATTTCACAGATATAATTCTCTTACTAGATCCTTTATCACATGAAGCGTGAATTGAATAGTTTTGTACGGCTCTTTGATAAATATTTTCCAAACTTTCAGGAAGAAGAATTTTTGTGGTAAATTTTGTCATATAATACGTGCATT
>NZ_JBHIMP010000522.1:324-605 GCF_042194175.1 Bartonella sp. MR168JLCBS
AGTCTTACTTTATATTGGGTGAAAGTGTTGATGTTAAATCATCAAAATTCATGAGGGAGCCAACAGGTCCGACAGCTGCTAATGTTGGAGTGGAATTGATAAAAAGACGATGAGCTAAATCAGTTAATCTTGCGGGCGTAATAAGCTCTAAGCGTTCAATTGTTTCAGATAGAGGAATTGGTCGGCCATAAAGAAGCATTTGGCGGGCAATGAGATTGGCTTGGCTAGATGGATTTTCCTGTGACATTGTAAGGCTAGCACGATATTGTGCTCGTGCTCGT
>NZ_JBHIMP010000523.1:0-290 GCF_042194175.1 Bartonella sp. MR168JLCBS
TTATGCTTCAACGGGATCAAATAAATGAACAAAGTTTTAAGACACTTCTTGCCTCAGCACGCATCATCCTTCATGCTCAAAACGGATCTTTATCTGAACAGCTCAAAAAACTTAATGAGAGTGATTTTGATCTCATAACCCGTAATAGTCATCAAGGATCTTATTATAAATTAAACGAAAAAAGAAGACAAATAACAACCCAAACTGAGAAAAACCTCTTTTCTTCCATTGATCTTATCAGTCAACAAAAACCATTCCCTTTCTCCGTTAATGGAGAAGATTTACAGTAT
>NZ_JBHIMP010000523.1:320-604 GCF_042194175.1 Bartonella sp. MR168JLCBS
CATGGACACACCACAACACCACATCCTTGGATTAATGTCATTGCGAACCACAGCTTTGGCTTTCATGTCTCTGCTGAAGGAGCAATCTTTACCTGGGCCAACAATAGCCGTGATTATCAATTAACCCCTTGGATGAATGATCCCGTTTCTAACCGTCCAGGAGAAGCACTTTATCTTGTAGATCGTCTTTCGTTAAACCGCTTTTCACCTGTTTCTGCTGTAGAATGCAACGAAAGTGTTGTATATGAGGCTTGCCATGGTTTTGGATTCTCAACCTTTAAATC
>NZ_JBHIMP010000524.1:0-259 GCF_042194175.1 Bartonella sp. MR168JLCBS
TAGTTTCCGGTAAGAACATAGATAACAATATTCAATCCTGCTCGAAATGCCCATAGGCGTTGCATTGGGTCATTGGGAATAAGTGGATATTTCCACATGCCTTTTTCGTCCAGTGCCCAAGCACCAGCGAAGTTATTGGCGGTAATAAGAAGAGAACTTACATTATCACCAGTGGCAAGAGGATTTTTGTTTTTTTTATTCATTGATGATGATTCAACCCATAAAGGTGAACCACGATAGAGACCAGGAAAATCTGGCA
>NZ_JBHIMP010000524.1:322-604 GCF_042194175.1 Bartonella sp. MR168JLCBS
TGTTTAACCCTTTTAAGATGGTTCGTAATCTTTGTGTGGCTGGGGTTGCAGTGCCTTCAAGATTGAGATTGGCATTTATTTGATCGCGCGTGTCAAATAAAACTGTGCCTCCATTTTTCATAAAATTATTTATTTTTTCAAGACTCCTTTGTGTTGGTAAAGGACTGTTAGAATCAATCGGCCAATAAATAAGAGGATAGAAGGCGAGTTCATCTTTATCAAGATCAAGTCCTATCACAGAGCTGGGCGAAAGCATTGTACGCTCTGCAATAAATTGACTGA
>NZ_JBHIMP010000525.1:0-284 GCF_042194175.1 Bartonella sp. MR168JLCBS
AGCCTTTATCGAAGGAAATTATCAATGTTTTAACCATTCAGAGAGGAGGGGTGTTGACGGTTTCTCTTATTGGAGCAGCTTATTTTGCCTCTAATGGAATAGAGGCTTTGCGTACAGCCTTAAATAAAGCGTATCGCGTGGTTGATCGGCGTAGTTTGTTATTTTGTCGTTTTCAAAGTTTGTTTTTTGTAATCGTTGGAGCTATTGGTCTTGTTGTGATCAGCTTTTTATTAATTTTGGCACCTTTGCTGATCAAAATTATGCAAAATCATTCTTTTTTCATT
>NZ_JBHIMP010000525.1:371-604 GCF_042194175.1 Bartonella sp. MR168JLCBS
TTCATAAATGGCTCCCGGCAGGGCGACGGAAATTTATAGATATTTTACCAGGGATCGTAGTAACAATGTTTGTTTGGTTTATGGCTTCTATTGCTTTTGCTCATTATTTAACAATGTTTAATTATATTTCTACCTATGCCGGGTTAACATCTATTATGGTTGCCATTATTTTTCTTTACATGTTGAGTGCAATCTTTATTTTGGGGGGAGAAATAAATGCAGCGATAATATTT
>NZ_JBHIMP010000526.1:0-293 GCF_042194175.1 Bartonella sp. MR168JLCBS
TAAAAGAATTTTTGTGGCTATGTTTTTTTATTAAATGATGAGAGTCAAAAGAAATGCTTTGAATTTCTTTTGGTATTATTGTTGTGTTCATTTTTTATTTTTCAGAGGTTTGAGAATCATCAGGGGCGCTTTTTTGCGTTAAGTATAGAGGTTCTGCTCGTATTTTTGTTTGAAGAGCGCACTCTATGACAATGTAGATGAAATACAGAGTCTTTGGGGTTAGTTATGCGTGTTGAAATACGTCGTTAATTGATGGATAGAGGGAATTTCCATTCATGACACAGAGAACGATT
>NZ_JBHIMP010000526.1:325-604 GCF_042194175.1 Bartonella sp. MR168JLCBS
TGGGAAGTCAGCGCTTGCTTTGCAAATGGCTCAAAAAAAAAATGCTCTTATCATTAACACTGATTCAATGCAGGTTTATGATGTTTTAAATATTTTAACGGCACGGCCGACGGAAGCTGATACTGCCATTGTTCCACACTATCTCTACGGTTATGTGAGTCCGGCTCTTCACTATTCAGTGGGACAGTGGTTATGTGATGTTAGGAAGCTTTTAACGACATTCACCTCAAAATCACTTATTTTTGTTGGCGGAACAGGGCTTTATTTTCGTGCTCTTTT
>NZ_JBHIMP010000527.1:0-296 GCF_042194175.1 Bartonella sp. MR168JLCBS
ATTTTCTCTCATCCGCCAGGCAACGAAGGCTTTTAATTTACCTTGTATCGAAAAGGAAGGATTTGAGGCGGATGATTTAATTGCTACTTATGCGCAATTGGCAACAAAGGTTGGGGCAAAAACAACCATTATTTCTTCCGATAAGGATTTTATGCAATTAGTCAATACACATGTATCCTTGTATGATGGAATGAAGGACAAGCACATTGGTATTTCTGAAGTTTTAGAAAAATGGGATGTTGCACCTGAAAAAATGGTCGACTTGCAAGCTTTGACTGGAGATCCAACGGATAACG
>NZ_JBHIMP010000527.1:322-602 GCF_042194175.1 Bartonella sp. MR168JLCBS
CATTGGTCCTAAAATTGCTGCTCAATTGTTGAATCAATTTGGCTCTCTTGATCTTTTGTTGCAGAGAGTGGCAGAAGTTAAGCAAACAAAACGACGTGAAAATATTCAGGCTTATAGTGAACAAGCAAAAATTTCTCGTAGACTTGTTCAGCTTAAAACAGATGTGCCTATAGAAAATGATTTAGATGATCTTACTTTAGAATCACAAGATGGTCCACGCTTAATCGCTTTTCTTAAAACTATGGAATTTGCCACATTAACGCGCCGTGTGGCAGAGGCA
>NZ_JBHIMP010000528.1:0-291 GCF_042194175.1 Bartonella sp. MR168JLCBS
GTTTTGAAGAAATTATAATTCTTCATTGCAACTTAGATAGATATTACAAACAAGACATTAAAATTTTTTTTACAAAACATCCACTTTAACTGGTAGGGGGTTAATTGTTCGTTTTATATTGGAAGACGGTCGTATAGTGTGGAAATTTTTCTGATGTTTTTTTGTGGAAAGAGAAGGCTTGTATTAAATATATTGAGCACAAATCTCTTCTCATCCATAATATAGAGTGAGTGCGGGGTATGTGCATTTTTTCTATTACTCGGCGATTGTATGAAAATGAAAATTATGGAG
>NZ_JBHIMP010000528.1:333-601 GCF_042194175.1 Bartonella sp. MR168JLCBS
TTTCTTTGAGCGCCGTGTTGGATATACGAAAAATTTATAGCGTGTAAGAAAAACTATTGCCAACACTATTGGAGAAGATGCAATCTTTTCTTGGTTCTTAGTTTGGAGTGGTTTAGGAATTCCTAGCTTTTCATCAATATTTCTTTTAGTAACATTGTTGTCTTTTATTTTTTCTTCATTTACGTTTTTATTATATAGCATGGATGTATCAAATTTTCTTTATAAAAAGAATTTTTTTAATTTATATAAGAAGTAATAATTTAATGAT
>NZ_JBHIMP010000529.1:0-300 GCF_042194175.1 Bartonella sp. MR168JLCBS
GCAAATGGTCGAAAGCTTAGGACATCAAGTTGTAGGGATAGCACGAACCCGTAAAGAAGCTGTCGTAATGTATCATCAAAAAAAGCCACGGTTGATTTTAGCTGATATTCAATTGGCTGATAACAGTTCGGGTATTGATGCGGTCAATGACATTTTGCAAAATGACCGTATACCGGTGATTTTTATTACCGCGTTTCCTGAAAGATTACTGACCGGAGAGCGTCCAGAACCAACTTTTTTAGTTACCAAACCCTTTAATCCCGATATGGTGAAAGCGCTTATTTCACAGGCTTTATTTTT
>NZ_JBHIMP010000529.1:324-600 GCF_042194175.1 Bartonella sp. MR168JLCBS
AACAGGGTAACATGCTGATCATGATCGTTACGCCTCTTCCAACGCCACCCATGGATAAATCCCATTTGAGCGCTCTGATGCAAGCGATCCGTAGCGCTGATATTTGTGTTTTATACCAGACAACGAATCTGGTCTATTTATGGGCTGAAAATCTTCCCAAGCATCTGCACAGTAAATGGCGAGTGGGATGTCGTGACAGTGATTTTTTTTCGCTCGATCTTGCGGACAATATGGAAACAATCAAATTGCAGGTTTTAGCCACAGGAAAAATGCAAA
>NZ_JBHIMP010000052.1:0-1439 GCF_042194175.1 Bartonella sp. MR168JLCBS
AAACAACCTCTCACCATCATCTATGCCTTAAGCCTTATCAAAAAAGCTGCAGCTGTTGTCAATATGGAAAAAGGCAAGCTTGCACAAAACATCGGAAAAGCAATCATTACTGCCGCCGATGAAGTGCTCGCAGGAGTATTTGATACGCATTTTCCACTTTCTGTCTGGCAAACTGGTTCTGGCACCCAAAGTAATATGAACGTCAATGAAGTCATCGCCAACCATGCCAGCATGCTTTTGGGAGGAAAACTTGGCAGTAAAGCACCCGTTCACCCCAATGATCACGTAAATATGAGCCAATCGTCAAACGATTCCTTTCCCACAGCACTTCCCATTGCCACCACACTCCAAACACGCCAACACTTATTTCCCATCCTTGACGCTCTTATTACTACTTTAAGAAAAAAAGAAGAAGAATTTGCCGATATCATCAAAATCGGACGCACCCATACCCAGGATGCAACACCTCTGACATTAGGACAGGAATTTTCAGGTTATCGCGCAGCACTAGAAGCCAACCGCCAACGCATTGAAAGTGCGCTTGCCGATGTCCAAATGCTTGCCCAAGGAGGGACAGCTGTTGGAACAGGACTCAATGCACCGCAAGGTTTTGACGTTGCTTTTGCGCAAACAATCAGTACCCTCACAGGAATAACCTTTAAGACTGCCAGCAATAAATTTGAAGCACTCGCCCATCATGGAGCTCTTGCACATTTTCATGGAAGCTTGAATGCATTAGCAGCTGATCTATTTAAAATTGCCAATGACATTCGGTTTTTGGGATCCGGTCCACGCTCAGGGCTGGGTGAACTAAGCCTTCCAGAAAATGAACCAGGATCTTCCATTATGCCAGGCAAGATCAATCCCACGCAGTGTGAAGCAATGACTATGGTTGCTTGCCAAGTTTTCGGCAATCATACCAGTGTAACATTTGCCGCAAGCCAGGGACATTTTGAACTCAATGTTTATAAACCTGTTATTGGCTATAATGTTTTACAGTCGATTACGCTTCTTGGTGATTGCATGCGTTCTTTTGACATGCATTGCATTCAAGGATTACGTGCCAATCGAGTCCATATTCACTCTCTCATGGAACGCTCTCTCATGTTAATAACAGCTCTTGCACCGAAAATTGGCTATGAAAAAGCTGCCGAAATTGCTAAAGCAGCATATAAAAATGACACGACTTTGCGTACTGAAGCTATCAAAGCGGGAGTTTCTGGAGATGATTATGATCGGCTGGTTGATCCCAAAAAGATGATCCACCCGCAATAAACAAATAGATGGAAACCTCCCTGATAGACCTCTCTATTAGAATATCGGAATTAGAATATCGGACCGCAAGCGGTCCGATTCTTATTGGATCTTAAACAATCTAATCCCCACCTCTGCAATAATCAGTTAAGCGCGCTCCACTCTGCTCCACCCTCTTGAGAAGA
>NZ_JBHIMP010000052.1:1529-1769 GCF_042194175.1 Bartonella sp. MR168JLCBS
CCCTTGTTCCCAACAAGTGTTCTACAACCGCGCTCTGGTCTCAAAAAAACACATGCCTTGCAAGGCCACCTGTTGCAAAGGTCAGAAAACTTTAAAACTTTTTATGCATAAAAATAACATGACTTTGCGCACTGAAGCATTAAAAATGGGAAGCCGGCAATAATGATGACCAGCTGCTCGATTCCCAAAAGATGCTCCATCCACAAGAGACAAAAGGAGAGAAACCTCCTTAAGAAAAAC
>NZ_JBHIMP010000530.1:0-288 GCF_042194175.1 Bartonella sp. MR168JLCBS
TTTCATTCCCTTTATAAAATAAAATAGCCTGCTCGACCGCTTTATGCAACTTATGTAAACTTGAATTTTTTAGAAACTAAATTTTTTTCAAGGTTCTTAAGAATGACCGATCACATTCAAGTTTTAAGTGACAATGCACCACACCTTCTTGTGATTGATGACGACACCCGTATTCGCAATCTTTTATTTCAATTTCTCCTTAAAAATGGATTTCGTGTTTCAGTCTCTGCCAATGCCGATGAAGCAAGACGTCAACTTGCAAACTTAGATTTTGATCTTCTTATAATT
>NZ_JBHIMP010000530.1:350-600 GCF_042194175.1 Bartonella sp. MR168JLCBS
TACAGCTTTATCGGAGATAGACAGCCGTATCAATGGATTAGAAGCAGGTGCAGATGATTACCTCGCTAAACCGTTTGATCCGCGTGAACTTTTACTTCGTATCAATGCCATTTTACGACGTGGTTTTCCACTCAACCAACCAAAAATCGAGCAAATAGTTTTTGGACCTTATATATTTTCAATTTCACGGCGCGAGCTCAAAAAAGGAGGAGAAGTTATTAAATTAACCGATAAAGAACAAAAAATGATG
>NZ_JBHIMP010000531.1:0-276 GCF_042194175.1 Bartonella sp. MR168JLCBS
CTATGCAAACAATTTTAAAAACAGCCCCCACACCTCTTCTTGCCTATTGTCACTACGGAACACGCTCGATGCATCTTTATCGTTTAGCGCGTCTTTAATCCCTTGTCTTAACAAACCAGAAAAAAACAAGCGGTAAACTTCTAAACCATCATAAAAGCCGCAAAATTTCATAGGGTTATAAAAAAAGCAAAAGGTAAGACAATAATGAAATCAGATCTTCAGACATTTATTTCCCCTCCCAACAACGAAAAATTCATATATTTCACGATGTCTTAG
>NZ_JBHIMP010000531.1:335-600 GCF_042194175.1 Bartonella sp. MR168JLCBS
TTTTTGCTGCTCTCATATCTTTTTCAAATCAACTTAAGGCATATTTTTAAAAGTGAGCAGCCGATCTAACTGCGACAATGGTTGTACTGTCATCAAAATTGCTTTTGCTGCTTTTTCATCACGTTGCATTTGTGCAATTAGAGGTTCAAGTCCATCAAATTTTTCTTGTCCTCGTAAAAACTGTAAGAAAGAAACAGTGCAGCTTTCTCCATAAAGGTCGTCGCTAAAATCAAATAAATAGGTTTCCAAAAGCGGTGCTCCATCT
>NZ_JBHIMP010000532.1:0-261 GCF_042194175.1 Bartonella sp. MR168JLCBS
ATAAACATGATACGTTTTACCTCGTTCCATCCGAACCATGCACAATTTCAAGCTCTCACCTTTTTGTAAATTGCACCTTTATTTCTGCACCAAAAGAATGAGAAAATATAGCAAAAACTTTTTCACTTTAAAAATGAAGAAAACTCTCATGATATGCCACTCATGCAAAAAAGTGATAACAAATGGATGATAAGCACTCTTTGCGCTTTACCAATATAACCTAGACTTTTAAACTGCAAATTTGGCTTATAAACAAAAAGC
>NZ_JBHIMP010000532.1:323-599 GCF_042194175.1 Bartonella sp. MR168JLCBS
AAAAGGCTTAAAATACACTGCTTCTTTTTTTGAATTGTCTCACACCCATCCTGATGTAAAATCTAGAAAATTCAAACTTGCTGCACGTACTAATCCAAGAAAATGATGATCAAATATTCAAACTTTACTCTGCATCATCGTTTTCTAGATCAAGAAGCCGATGTAAATCTACAATGTAATAACGTTGTAATGCGTTATCTACACTGCTTTGCGCTTTTGCCTGCCATGCTTCTTGAGCTGATTGGTAATCAGGGAAAATACCAACCACATCTAAAT
>NZ_JBHIMP010000533.1:0-599 GCF_042194175.1 Bartonella sp. MR168JLCBS
TCACCGAAGAAACTGTCACTTTAGACAATATCCCCCATCTTGCTGATGTTGAACTGTTAATCCGCATACTTAACAATCACGGTGTCGGCTATGCCGTCGACGGACAAAAACCCCACCACGATTGTACTGATTCAAGAACAATCCATTTTACCGCACAAAAAATAACCACAACATACGCACCATACGAACTTGTGCGAAAAATGCGGGCAAGTTTTTGGGTAATCGGGCCACTGCTTGCACGGTGTCACGAGGCTTATGTTTCCCTCCCCGGAGGATGCGCTATCGGAACTAGACCCGTCAATTTTATTCTCGAAGGGCTTAAAACTCTAGGAGCTCGTATTGCTATCGAAAATGGATATGTCCATGCTAAAGCGCCAAAAGGATTAAAAGGCGCACACTATCATTTTCCTAAAGTCACTGTTGGTGGAACACATGTTATGCTCATGGCGGCAGCAACTGCAAACGGAACAACTCTCCTTGAAAATGCTGCTTGTGAACCAGAAGTGACCAATCTTATCCAAGCCCTTAACGCCATGGGTGCAAAAATAACGGGTGAAGGAACATCAACCCTCACCATCGAGGGTGTCAAAAAACTTCAT
>NZ_JBHIMP010000534.1:0-271 GCF_042194175.1 Bartonella sp. MR168JLCBS
TTTTCGGATCCTTTTAAATACAATTTCATGACTGATGCTTCCGAAAAAAAGCTCTATTTCTGATCCATAAGTGTCTTTAAGCGTAGATCGCTGTTGGGGGTATGCTAAATCTTTCTGAAAGCTTATTTGCGAAATTGTTTGATGATGATTTATAGCATGCGGTTGCATATAGTTTTTCCGTTTCTAATTTTTTGTGTTTCTTAATTACCAATCCATATTCTGGATGCGTAATCCAATTATCCCAAGCGCTTTGCCAATCGCGTTCATTTGC
>NZ_JBHIMP010000534.1:352-599 GCF_042194175.1 Bartonella sp. MR168JLCBS
AGTTGCGTATTGAAAATCGGGTTTGAAATCTTCTAGTATTCTTTCAACTTCTTGTTTTTCCCTTGTTTTCTTTGTTCCTTCAAAAAAGTTTGCTTTCTCTGGAAAATAAGCAGGCATCATCGTGTCAAAGATTTCTGAAAGTTTTTTTCCAACCTTTTTAACTTTTCGTGAAGGCAATTTCGCAATCATCGCTTCGTTAATTTGCCATCGGTTGTTAGCTTCGTTTGAAAGATTGATATTTTGCTCG
>NZ_JBHIMP010000535.1:0-296 GCF_042194175.1 Bartonella sp. MR168JLCBS
ACTGGCATTGTATTGGCTATCCATTAGTAGCAGATGTCCATTTGGCTTTTGCAACTGGTGAACGATTTCGGCGGGGGCCAGTTTGGTTGGCTTTTTCGTCCATGGCATTCTGTAGGATCTTCATTCTTTTTTAGCGCTGTCTCTATTCATTTGGCACGCGGGCTTTATTATGGTTCTTATAAAAATATGCGAGAAATGGTTTGGGTCATAGGAATTTTCATCTATATCATCATGATGGCAATAGCATTTTTTGGTTATGGGTTGATTTTGGGGATGATGTCTGCTTCAGCTGCTTC
>NZ_JBHIMP010000535.1:321-598 GCF_042194175.1 Bartonella sp. MR168JLCBS
CTTTTAAAAGCTATTCTTTGGGTGGGGATGCAGTTGCATGAGGCACTTCTTGGTGGTGATAGCGTGGGGCAACCGGTACTTAACCGTTTTTATATTTTCCATTATTTTTGTCATTTCTTTTGCTGTTTTTTTGATCTTTTTTGCTTGTTTTTTGTTTTATATGCCTGATTATATATATGGGGCAGGCTGAAAATTATAGTGTTTTTGATTCTTTCAAGGCGCCTCTAGTCCGAAGTGGTATTTTTTGCCCTTTTATGCTATGCTTCACGCTATAACT
>NZ_JBHIMP010000536.1:0-231 GCF_042194175.1 Bartonella sp. MR168JLCBS
GATAAGCTCCGCTATCTCATGAGGGTGGGAACACTTGATGATATTTTACAAAGTGTTGCTTGTGGTATTGATATGTTTGATTGTTTTATGCCGACGCGTGTGGGATACCATGGTTTAGCTTTTACGCGCTTTGGTAGAATTAATTTGTGCAATGCGCGTTATGTAGAGGATCCATATCCTCTTGATCCACAATCACTTTGTTCTGCTGCATGTGATTTATAGCTGTGGTTT
>NZ_JBHIMP010000536.1:334-597 GCF_042194175.1 Bartonella sp. MR168JLCBS
TATGTAAGGAATTTGTGAAGCCATTGAAGCAGGCTGTTATGCTGACTTTTGTGCTGAAACATGCGCTTTATGGACACAAGGGCGATAAAGTATTGGCTTTATTATGGAGTTTACCTTTTCCAGGTTGCTCAATTTATTTTTGTATCAAAAACTTTTATTAAAAGTATGAAGTGAGAAATGTTTTCCAAAAGTATAAAACTACACTGCCTTTAAAAAATAGATGCGTAGTTTTACCAGTACATATTTCTTATGCGAAGGTTGAT
>NZ_JBHIMP010000537.1:0-596 GCF_042194175.1 Bartonella sp. MR168JLCBS
AGAGCGCGGTAAGAAAATTATTGTGGAGCATCTTGGGGTTAATGCAGATAAGGTAGTAGAAAATGCAAGCTTTATCGATGATCTGGGAGCAGATAGCCTTGATACGGTTGAACTCGTTATGGCTTTTGAAGAAGAATTTGGTGTAGAAATCCCAGATGAAGCCGCTGAAACGATTTTCACAGTTGGTGATGCAGTAAAGTTTATCGATAAAGCTTCTGCATGATACCTAAAAGGCAAAGGCGTAAAATTAAAAATGCTTTTGCCTGTATTCTTTGAGGACTATTTTGAGAAAAGAGCTTTGAGGAGTGAATCTCAATTCAAGGTTAAGAGTTATGAGACGTGTTGTTGTTACTGGTTTAGGATTGGTTTCTCCATTAGCTGCTAATGTCGAATATAGTTGGAAACGCCTTCTTGAAAGGGAAAGTGGTGTTCGACGCATTACTGAATTCGATGTATCGGATTTACCGTGCCAGATTGCTGCGCGTATCCCCTTAGGGGATGGAACAAATGGTACATATAATGCTGATTTGCATATGGAACCCAAAGAGCAGCGTAAGGTTGATGCATTTATTGTTTATGCAATGGCTGCTGCTGAC
>NZ_JBHIMP010000538.1:0-596 GCF_042194175.1 Bartonella sp. MR168JLCBS
ACTTCTGGTTTTCTTGTTGTCGAGCCAGTGGCAGCTGGTTTGTTGAGCAACAAGGAAAAAAATAAGGTAGAAAACGACTTGGATTCAAATGAGGATGAAAGAATGAAAAAATGAAGTTTCAAGCGCGCGTTTTAACACTTTATCCTGAAATGTTTCCTGGATTTTTGGGTTATTCTTTAGCAGGGCAAGCTTTAGAACGAGGAATATGGTCGCTCGAGACAGTGCAGATTAGGGATTTTGCTTTGGACAAACACCATAGCGTTGATGATACACCAGCTGGTGGGGGGGCTGGTATGGTGATGCGGGCGGATGTGTTAGCGGCTGCACTTGATAGTTGTCCACATGATTCAACAAGGTTGTTGATGAGTCCGCGTGGACGGCCTTTTAACCAAGCTTATGCGCGTTCTTTGGCGTGTGAGTCGGGAGTGACATTGGTTTGTGGACGTTTTGAAGGCGTCGATGAACGGATAATAGAAGCGCGGAAATTAGAAGAAGTATCCATTGGTGATTATAGCCTTTCAGGAGGTGAAACGGCTGCGTTGGTTCTCTTGGATGCTATCGTGCGTCTTTTACCAGGGGTTATGGGCAATGAGGCT
>NZ_JBHIMP010000053.1:0-1748 GCF_042194175.1 Bartonella sp. MR168JLCBS
CATTCAAAATAAGGTTTTGTTCTACTGTTTTACCTGTAGCAGAAAGCACAAATGGCATTACTTTTTTATCTTGAAGAGCAACAGTTGTTAGCCCCTCACCTTTTATATCATAGGTCACATCAGGTTCTTTGAAACGACCACCAATGATAATTTGCCCTGTTAAGGTACCAGAAACACCAAGATCAGATTTCCATAGATTGACTAAAGCAGCAGGAAGCGCATTCATCGTAAGACGCAGATTAAGGGTGTCTTGAACATTTCCAGCAAGCACAATCCTACCCTCATTAATCTCAACGCCTAATTCATTTATTGTCATTCCATTTTTATCAAAAACAATCGTAGCCGGTTTAGGCAATGCCGCGTAAAAATTGCGCTGTTTCATGTTCATGGTTTCAATCTGCACTTCCTGTTTTATACCCACCGGAAGCTCTATAACCATTACACGGCCAGAAAGCTGTGCGCTGGTATGATTAGGCAACATCGCTTGAACAGTAAAACTCGTTTGCCCATTGTTGCTATTGCCGTGAACATTTAAACGATTGAACACCATCAAAGGTGTTTGAACATGTTCCGCATTCATAAAGCCATCAAACTGTGCTGTGCCAAAAGGGTCCAATATGTGCGTCTCTATTGCCAACTTTTTAATTTTATTCTTTGCAAAATCCAAATGGTCAACGTGCGCCTTCACATTGGCTTTTTGTTTGCCATCTTGTTCATAAAAAACAAAATCTCCTTTTACTTTTCCCTTGCCGTCCTGCAAAAATAACGCAGAAAATATTGAAATATCATCAGCGTCAATATGCAAAGCTCCTTTCACAAAACCTCCAAACGTTTGAGAAAGATCACCAGTTATTTTTGCGTTTCCCCCTCTAATATCAATATTTTCAAGTTTTCGAATCTGATTGGAACGTGTAAAAGAAGCAGCTAAATACAAAGGTTTTTTAGCAAAAGTTCCTTCACCCTTTACAGAACCTGTTAAAGAAGGAACCGGCGATGTATTATCCATAAGTGTCTTAATAGTTAGCGTTGTATTCTGAAGTTTTTTCCCCACTAAAAACGCTTCAACAACATGGGCACGTGTGCTAAGTTTTATAAGGTTATTGTGCCCTCTAGCAGTACTTTGGATTGTGAGCGCCCCATTCATTTTCGGATCTAATCTGGCGAGATCAGATATTTGAGCATATAAATCCATTTTAGCACTCTCACTTGAAAAATAGCCATCGGCTTTTAGATTTGCATATTGATTCTTCAAATCAAAACGACGCAAAACTAAATCTGTCGTATTCCAAGCAGCACCACCTGAAAGAGTAAGATTTCCTTTGAATAAACGATCAAAAGGTTGCACACCTACTTTCATATTGTCGGCAATTCCCGATAACTCAAGATCAAAAATGCCACTCATTAAACCGATAGTGCCTTTAGCTTTAAGATCTGCGCTACCAGAAAGTGGTTGTTCGCTGAATAGACCTAAAAGAGCTAATGTTTGTGCTTTTAAACTAAGATTGCCTTTAAAAACAAAATGGTCCACTTTTCCTTTTAACCAAGCAGAAAAACCCTGAGCCGTAATACTAACATCATGAATCAAAATTGGTTTTCTAGAAACAATATCCGTATCTAGATGCATATGAACCGTTTGGCTTAAACTTTCTTCCGACGCACCCTTAGTCTTTATAACCCCCTGAAGTGTTCCATTAACCTGAATACCGACATGACGAGAAGCTACGTCATCAAGATTTTCGCTCATCCCT
>NZ_JBHIMP010000539.1:0-261 GCF_042194175.1 Bartonella sp. MR168JLCBS
GCACATCATCAACAGCTATCTCCCCCTTATCAAAAACGAGTATTCTATCAAAATTTTTCAAAAATTCCAAATCATGTGATACAACGATCGCTGTTTGTGGTAATTCCTCTATAACTTGTGTAACACGGCGTTTATTTCGTAAATCAAGTAATGTCGTCGGCTCATCAAAAACAATATAGTCTGGCTTCATTGCTACTACACTAGAAATGGCAACGAGTTGTTTTTGTCCACCACTCAATAAATGAACCGCGTGATTTTTAA
>NZ_JBHIMP010000539.1:319-596 GCF_042194175.1 Bartonella sp. MR168JLCBS
TAAGGTTCAAATTTTTTAGACCAAAAGATAAATCTTCTTCCACTAACGGTAATACAATCTGATTGTCGGGATTTTGGAAAACAAATCCTACTTTACGCTTCACCGCCTTTGCATCGCGTTTTGTATCAAGCCCATCAACACTCACAAAACCATTTGATGGAAGTTGTAACCCATTAATAAGACGGACGAATGTACTTTTTCCAGAACCATTCGCACCAATCACTGCAATTCGTTTCTCAGTAAGCTGTACAGTAATATCCCTTAAAACGCACAAATC
>NZ_JBHIMP010000540.1:0-595 GCF_042194175.1 Bartonella sp. MR168JLCBS
TCGGATCAAGTTCCTTAACACGTTGTAAGAGCCGAATCGAATGAAAATAACGCGCCCCTGGACGAACTTTTAAATATTTAGATGGAACTGTTTCCAAATTATGATTAAAGACATCAGGCTTAGCAGCAACAACAATTTCTAAAGCTCCATCCTTATGGCGAAAATCAGGTGTGAGGACTTCAATTGTTGTCTTGGGAGCTTTTCGACGAATAGCATAAATAACTTTTGCAAAATGTTGTGCACCACCATCAGCAAGGTCATCACGATCAACAGATGTAATCACAACATGTTTTAATTCCATCTGTGCAACAGCATCCGCCACACGTTCTGGCTCATTATCATCGACTGCAAGCGGAATACCTGTTGCAACGTTGCAAAAAGCACAAGCCCGCGTACATATTTCACCCAAAATCATAAAACTGGCATGCCGCTGGCTCCAACATTCGCCAACATTTGGACAACCCGCTTCTTCACATACCGTCACTAATTTATGAGCGCGTACAATATCATACGTCTCCTTATATATCTTTGATGTTGGCGCTTTCACACGAATCCAATCTGGTTTTTTCTGAATGCTTGTATCCGGACGATGCAT
>NZ_JBHIMP010000541.1:0-594 GCF_042194175.1 Bartonella sp. MR168JLCBS
TCTTTAGTGAATAGCTTGACACAAACCAACTCTGAAACTCTTCAAACCGTAACTGCTATGAAAGAAGATCTTATCAATAACATCTCCTCTATTCTTAAGCAGTTGAATCAATCAATTTATAGCTTCCACGAGAATAGTAATATTTTATTATCAACAGTTCAAAATATTGATGGTCAGTTTAGCGAGACTGCGAATAATTTTTTCCGCAAAACCAATCAAGCGGCTGAGCATTTATCAGCCTCAAATCAAGCGCTCAATAACAATGTAGAAGTTTTACAAGGGCTTTCACAAAACATCTTTGAAAAGATTGGGCATATAACAAGCACTTTCGGTGAACATGCTAAAACTCTTTCTGAGACCATTCACATTCTTGAACAATCCGAAAATTCGTTGAGTACAACACTTGAGGAAAAACACAAAACGCTCTCTGCATTAAGTAGTGCTCTTGTTTCAAAATCTAATGAAATCAATCAATTAATAGAACATTATGAAAATGTTCTCAGTTTGGCATTTGAACGCACTGACAAAAATACACGTAATTCCACACATTCTCTCCAACAATCACTTAATCAGCTTATTAATGAAGCTTCAACG
>NZ_JBHIMP010000542.1:0-262 GCF_042194175.1 Bartonella sp. MR168JLCBS
GATATCTAAAGGTACTCTTTTGTTTCTAGCTGTATAAACGCTTCGGTTTTATACAAAGCTTTTTCGTATTTGAACATCCCCTCTGTACTTCATTTACGATAACAGAAAAATAAGGGAGGTCACGCACATGACAGCTGAAACAGAACGCATAGGAGTCAAAGGAGGCATGGAATACTCTTTTGGCTTTCAAAAAATTGATGAAGCGCAAAAACAATCCATGGTTGATGGTGTATTTCACTCTGTCGCTGAAAATGATGATAAG
>NZ_JBHIMP010000542.1:363-593 GCF_042194175.1 Bartonella sp. MR168JLCBS
GGTGGTACCGGTGACATCGCTTTTCGTATTCTTAATGCTTCACGCCAAAAAGCTCATGCTACAGTTCTTGATATTAATAGTTCGATGCTTAGCGTTGGCAAAAAGCGTGCACAAAAAAATGGTCTCGCCCCTCTGATTGACTTTGTTGAAGCAAATGCAGAACATCTTCCTTTGAAGATCAAAGCTTTGATGCTTATACTATTGCTTTTGGAATCCGCAATGTACCTCAT
>NZ_JBHIMP010000543.1:0-273 GCF_042194175.1 Bartonella sp. MR168JLCBS
GGTATTTCAATCGTTGATTTCTCCCCTTCATGTTATGGCCCTTTTCTCGTGATCTTTTATGCTCTCCTGTTTTCAGAGTATATAAAAAAACAAGAAATGACACTTTCTTTCACAAGAGATTCCGTTGTTATTTAAAGGTTGTTGAAGTAGATGAAGCATAAACAGTTGTGTTTGAAGCCTAAGTGGACAGAATTAATCTTGCGGATAGAATAAAAAGCCATACCATCACGCAATTCTGCAAAAGAATTCTATCGAATTCCATGCTTACATGCT
>NZ_JBHIMP010000543.1:325-593 GCF_042194175.1 Bartonella sp. MR168JLCBS
CTCGCTTGCTCTTGCATTATCTTTTAAATAAAAAAGTTGCACTTTTTTGTATGACGCCTCAGTCTGTTCAGATGTTATACAGGTAATAAGTTGTGTTACTTGTAAAATGATCACGCCTATAGATGAAGGGTGGAGAAAAAGAATTGTTCACAAGATCCGATTATCTGATGTTGAAACCTGTGAAAAACAGCAATTTTCCTCACGCAATGGTATGAAATGGCTCTGCGGTGCTTTTGTCACTGCGTGGCTTGTGTAAAAAACAATTGAT
>NZ_JBHIMP010000544.1:0-592 GCF_042194175.1 Bartonella sp. MR168JLCBS
TAATATTGTTCAAAAAACGCAACATAAAATAAGAAATAATTTTATCTCATAAAATTACACGAAAATACCTGTATCACCAACTCAATTAATTTAATGATAAAAAGAGAATCTAAATGAACTCTCTCAAGGAGAGGTTGCGTACATAGCCGGCAAAAACTAATAAACCGTTCTCACCCTCTATAGAATCCACTCCTACTTGATAAAATACGTTGCAGTGATGATTTTTTTGCCTAAAGTGTCTGTACGTTTATAAAATTTGAAAGTAAAAAGGGAGAAGTGATAATATTCTAGTTGTAAAGGAAAAGCTTCTTCTTTCATGGGATTCCTGGTTTCTGTTTCAATCGTTCTCTTGCTTCGAGAGTAAAGGAGGCGAAACCTTGTGGTTATATCATCACGCAGTAATTTTTAGTATGCGTCATCCCAAAAAAATAGCGAATATATTCTGAACAAGAATATTGAAAAGAGTTTTCTCAAAAGGAATCTTCTCATCTCTTTCCCACTCTCAAAACATAGATGTTCGTAATCTTACTACAGTCTGACTTAAGCTTATCTCTGTAGTTTCTCTTACTCACCGCTAGTATTATCCACTTTA
>NZ_JBHIMP010000545.1:0-266 GCF_042194175.1 Bartonella sp. MR168JLCBS
TCTAGTCGCGTTGGTGCTTCTGGTGAGCGATCTTCTTGCCACATGGTTGTGTAGCCGGAATCATCTAGGACTATTTCTGCAAGCTCTCTATGGGGTGTGTATTGCAGCATATTTTGCCAGCGGTGAAAATTTTCGACAATGCTTCGCAAAGCAGTACGTGCTTTGGGTTTTAACTCATCCGTTTTAATTATTTCAGCAGCAGCAGTAAAGAGAGGAATATCTCGTGCCCGTGCACTCTCATAAAGGGTGCGTAAAGTTGCATCTCC
>NZ_JBHIMP010000545.1:350-592 GCF_042194175.1 Bartonella sp. MR168JLCBS
TAAGGCATCACGTATTTCCATTCGTTCATAAAAACGTGGTCCACCAATGACGCGGTAATTGAGACCAAGTGTTACAAACCAATCTTCAAATTCACGCATCTGAAATGATGCACGCACCAATATAGCTATATGGTTTAATGAATGACCAGCTTGTTGCGCTTGTTCAATTTCTTCTCCGATGGCGCGCGCTTCTTTTTGCGAATCCCATGCTGCGTGAATTTTTACTTTTTCTTCTTCAATAT
>NZ_JBHIMP010000546.1:0-281 GCF_042194175.1 Bartonella sp. MR168JLCBS
GTGCAGCTGTTCAAATATGAAAAAAATGTATAAACTTGGCTTTATGGCAGAGACGATTCGTATTATAGGCATTGATCCCGGATTGCGGCGAACAGGATGGGGCGTTATCGATTTCTCTGGCAATCGTCTTCAATTCGTTGCAGCAGGCACGCTTTCTTCTGATGCACGCTGTGACCTTGCTTCTAGGTTATGCCAGCTTTACAAAGGGCTTTCAGATATTTTGCATCAATTTATGCCCCATGAAGCTGCCGTAGAACAGGTGTTTGTTAATAAGGATGCTA
>NZ_JBHIMP010000546.1:291-591 GCF_042194175.1 Bartonella sp. MR168JLCBS
CTCTCCTCGCTCCGGCGCAAGCAAATCTTCCCGTTTTTGAGTATGCTCCGAACAAAGTAAAAAAATCGGTTATTGGGGTTGGTCATGGTGCTAAGGAACAAATTCACATGATGGTAAAAGTTCTTCTCCCACGTGCTGAATTTGACAGCAGTGATGCTGCTGATGCGCTTGCTCTTGCTCTTTGCCATAGTACCCACCGCACCAGCGCTTCTCATTATGCAAGGATTACCGCATGATTGGCAAATTAAAAGGTATCCTTGAACATGTCTTTGATGATCATATCATTGTTGATGTTCAGGG
>NZ_JBHIMP010000547.1:0-591 GCF_042194175.1 Bartonella sp. MR168JLCBS
TTGCTCCTTTAAAAAAAATAGAAGGACATCAATTAATCTTTTCATCAATCAGCCGATCAACAAAAGATTCAAGAAAGGAACATCGCTTGCGTCTCGCTGTTTCAGCTAAATAAATTGATTTAATAAGTGATGCAGACTGATTTAAATCCTTATTAATGACAACATAATCATAAAAACGCCAATGCCGCATTTCCGTTTGTGCATTCTTCAATCGTAAATTGATGACATCCTGGCTATCTTCCGCCCGACGATGTAAACGCAAAATGAGTTCTTTCATTGATGGTGGAAGAATAAAAATAGATACGGTATCCCCTGGCATCTTTTTTTGAAGCTGCTCGGTGCCTTGATAATCAATATCAAATAAAATATCTCGACCAGCACTTAAAGCGTTTTCAACGCTTTTACGTAAAGTTCCGTAATAATTTCCATGAACTTCTGCCCATTCAATAAATTCATCACCATCACGCTTGCATTCAAACTCTTGCTTTGAAACAAAATGATAATGAAAACCATCCACCTCACTAGGACGTCTTTGCCGTGTCGTCACACTCACGGAGCGCTCTAATTTTGCATCCTTCAGAAGTAACCGTG
>NZ_JBHIMP010000548.1:0-590 GCF_042194175.1 Bartonella sp. MR168JLCBS
GATTTGCGCAACACGATAGATGTGAAATATCCTGATCCTAATGTTATAAAACTCATGCAATCACTTAATCAAAATG
Source organism: Bartonella sp. MR168JLCBS (assembly GCF_042194175.1). NCBI lineage: Bacteria > Pseudomonadati > Pseudomonadota > Alphaproteobacteria > Hyphomicrobiales > Bartonellaceae > Bartonella > Bartonella sp. MR168JLCBS. The sequence continues at coordinate 77 of NZ_JBHIMP010000548.1, forward strand.
AGACGCCACTTCCGGATGAGACGTCTGATGAAGAAGAAGCACAATAGCATCTTTTAAAGCAGCTGGGCGATTTGATAGATTGGTTTTATTCAAAAAGCCTAGCAGTTGTTTGCTAGAGGTATTTATCTATAATCGTTTCATTTCTTTTTATGGAAAGCATACTGTGGCTTTAAAAATATCTCCTTTGTCTCCCCAAAACATACAGGAGCTTCCGCCATTATCTGGTGTGGGATTAGAGATAAAGGTCGTACGGATCTTCTTTTTATTGTCTTCGATGCGCCAACAAGTGTGGCAGGTGTTTTTACGCGCTCAAAATGCCCTTCTGCTTCTGTGGATCATTGTCGTGCATCACTTCCTCATGGAGTTGCGCGGGGTGTTGTTGTCAATTCTGGGAATGCAAATGCTTTTACGGGACGCAAAGGAAAGCAAACAGCAGATGCAATATTGCAGGCTGCCGCGAGTGCTTTGAAGGTTAAAGAAAATGAAATTTTTATAGCTTCTACAGGTGTTATTG
>NZ_JBHIMP010000054.1:0-1184 GCF_042194175.1 Bartonella sp. MR168JLCBS
GTTGCTAATATAGTGGTTATGGCGCAAGAGCAGACAAAGGTTATCCAATTACGGTTGCTGTCGTGTAAATCGGCCAAAATTGGCAAAAGCATTGCTCCTCCCATGATTAATGCAAAACGTGCACAAACATTGATAATAAATTGAAAAATGGTTGTTCCCTATCTCTGTATCTATTTTTATTACGGTTTTGTGTTTATGAGAATTTATGTTTCTCTCTTTATAGGATAAAGATTAATTTTTATGTTAAACATGCCTTAATAAATTGGCAATCAAACGTTTTCACCCTCAAGAAGAAGTGTGTATACACTATAATTTAGGCTGTTGAAAAATGTTTTTTTTAAGGCGACATTTCGCTATAATTTATAGAGTGCTTAAGTAACAAAAAATGAAAGGGATTTTATGGTACAACCGCATATTCGCCTGCTTATTGTTGGTTCAGGTCCAGCTGGTTATACAGCGGCAATCTATGCGGCGAGAGGAATGCTCGAACCGGTTTTGGTTACTGGATTACAGCAGGGCGGACAATTGACAATTACAACTGACGTTGAAAATTATCCAGGGTTTGCTGATCCAATTCAAGGACCATGGTTGATGGAACAGATGGCAAAACAAGCTGAAAATATGGGCACAAAAGTTGTTTATGATAGTATTATAAAGGCTGATTTATTGAAGCGCCCTTTTATCTTATATGGAGATTCAGGAACTCAATATTGTTGTGATGCGCTCATTATTGCAACGGGGGCGCAGGTTCGCTGGCTTGGTTTGGAGAGCGAGCAGACATTTATGGGGGGCGGTGTTTCTGCTTGCGCTACATGTGATGGCTTCTTTTATCGTGATAAGGACGTTATTGTTGTGGGAGGGGGAAATACAGCCGTTGAAGAAGCTCTTTATTTATCGCATTTGGCGAAGACGGTAAGCATAGTTCATCGGCGGAATCATTTTCGGGCGGAAAAAATTTTGCAAGATAGGTTGTTTGCTTGCGATAATGTACGCGTTATTTGGGATCATGTGGTAGAAGAAATTGTTGGTTTGCCAGCTCATGCTTCAATGGGAGCTGTTGTGACAGGTGTACGTCTCAAAAATATTAAAACCGGTCAAAAAATTAAGGTAGATACGGATGGAATATTTATTGCTATCGGACATGATCCTGCCGTCTCTTTGTTTGAAGGACAACTAAAACAAAA
>NZ_JBHIMP010000054.1:1194-1742 GCF_042194175.1 Bartonella sp. MR168JLCBS
CTTATGGACAGCGCCGGATTCAACAGCAACAAGCATTGCTGGTGTTTTTGCTGCGGGGGATGTTGTGGACAACATATTCCGCCAGGCTATAACAGCAGCAGGGAGGGGATGTATGGCAGCGCTGGAAGCAGAACGGTTTTTGGATCTGCAGATATAGATGTTTAAAATAGATACGCATCGGAAAAGTGAAAGAAATAAGAGGTAAAATTAATTGTGGCGTTATCATTGGATTGGGATAAGTTAAGGGTTTTTCATGCTGCGGCAGACGCGGGTTCTTTTACGCATGCCGCTCAAAGGCTTCATTTATCCCAATCAGCAATTTCGCGACAGGTTTCAGCTTTAGAGCAGGAGGTTGGTGTGTTTCTGTTTCAGCGTCATGCACGTGGTTTGATCCTTACAGAGCAGGGTGAGATTCTTTATCGTACAACGCATGATGTTTTGATGAAGCTTGAAAGCGCGCATTCGCAATTAAGTGAAAGCTGTGAAAAACCAGCAGGGAATTTGCGTGTTACATCGACCTGCGGAATGGGGTCAGGGTGGCTTGTGGA
>NZ_JBHIMP010000549.1:0-268 GCF_042194175.1 Bartonella sp. MR168JLCBS
GTTTATACCTTCTGTTCTTATCGTTGCGGGTACCTACCCAACAGGCGGCGCTGGTATCGTTCGTGATATAGAAACAGCTGCCAATTTTCAAATAAAAGCAAGTTTAGCCATTACTTCCATTAACGTACAAGATGATAATCATGTTGCTGAAATTGTTCCAATGAGCGAAAAACTCATCGCCGCGCAAATGCGTACAGCCCTAGAGGCCAATCCAATAAGCGCAATTAAAATCGGTATGACAGGAACCAAAGCGATTGTTGTAGCAATC
>NZ_JBHIMP010000549.1:295-589 GCF_042194175.1 Bartonella sp. MR168JLCBS
TCATATTCCAGTTATTCTTGATCCTGTATTTATCGCCTCATCAGGGGGAAAGCTAACAACAGAAACAATCATAGAAACTATGATCAATAAACTTTTCCCTCACGTTGATCTTTTAACACCCAATAGAGAAGAACTCGCCCTTCTCAGCCAAAGCCCATTGGCATCTCATCATGAAGAAGCAATACAACAAGCAAAAAAACTTCTCTCATTTGGCCCACGCTCTATATTAATCAAAGGTGGGCATGCAAACGGTCCTCTTGCAACTGATAGCTTAATTGACAAAATTGAAATCAT
>NZ_JBHIMP010000550.1:0-258 GCF_042194175.1 Bartonella sp. MR168JLCBS
AATCTTTTCTTTTCGGATGAGGAAAGTAAGAATAAAAAATGGGTTTCGGTTGACAAAAAATATATGCCTAAGCTCTCTGGTTTTATAGGGGGGGTGTATGCAGGTGCCAATCTCGAACTTAGTAATGGTTTTATCTTGGGGGTTGATACGGATATACTGGTGTCTAGACGAAAGGATACAAAGACTGGCGTCGTTTCCGATAAATCTGATCAAAAGATAACTTTAGAGGGTACGAAAGGGGAAACTGATGGGCATACA
>NZ_JBHIMP010000550.1:314-589 GCF_042194175.1 Bartonella sp. MR168JLCBS
AATTATCTAACTTTTAGTCGTACTTTGAAACAAAAATGGACTGGCGCCACACGGGTGCGAGTTGGTTTTCCTGTTGAGCGTATGATGCCTTATATCTCTGGTGGTATTGCTTATGGGCAGTTTCAAGATATTTTCTCCATGTCAATTACTGGAGAAGATGCCGCTTCTACTACCTTAGATGATACAAAGACGATGATTGGTTACACTCTTGGTGGTGGTGTTGACTTTGCAATGACAGATCATTTTATTGTGCGTGCGGAATATCGTTACTCAGA
>NZ_JBHIMP010000551.1:0-589 GCF_042194175.1 Bartonella sp. MR168JLCBS
TCTCCATATAATAAAGAATGCAAAACGAATACAAAAACCTATGAAAAAAGGTTCGACGAGGAAGAAGGCATGCCACAACGTTAGGGTAGCCCTGAGGTGGAACGTACACGCTCGGAGAGTCCGATTACTTCCTAAAATATAATAATTTTACAAAGACAAGACAAATTTAAGCGTTTTGTTTAAGTGTTTAATAGTATCAGTTTAAGAAATGAGGTTTTCGTTTAAATATAGATGTTTCCGTTTGAGTAGATAGGTTTCCGTTTAAAAAATGAGGTTTATGTTTAAAATTGAGTTTTTTGTTTAACAAATGAGTACATGCACTACTCTTCATGCTAATCTAAATTCTTTTGTTTGTAGTTATAATGTAATCATGCTAAACTAAATTCTTTTTCACAAACTTATTACATTTTTGATGTAAATATCATTGTCTCCAGATAATAAAGAATGCAAAATGAATGCAAAAACGTATGAAAAAAGGTTCGACGAGGAAGAAGGCATGCCACAACGTTAGGGTAGCCCTGTGGTGGAACGGACACGCTCGGAGAATCCGATTACTTGCTAAAATATAATAATTTTACAAAGAAAAGAC
>NZ_JBHIMP010000552.1:0-589 GCF_042194175.1 Bartonella sp. MR168JLCBS
TTCAAATGTTCAATATCTGCTTTCTTTTCTGGTTGAAATGGATCCAATGTAACCTTGTTTTTTCCTGCTGTGTATACACGACGCTCAATACCAATTTTCTTCAAAAACTCAGGAAAACCAAAAGAAGCTGAAACAACCCCAATGGAACCAATAATCGAAGAAGGATCAGCAAAAATTTCATCCCCAGCACAGGCAATCATATAGCCACCTGATGCTGCTATATCTTCAATAAATACAAAAACCTTTTTATTTTTCTCCTCTGCCAAATCACGAATACGCTTGAAGAGCAAACGTGATTGTACCGGCGAACCACCAGGAGAATTAATAATAAGTGCAACAGCCGGCGCTTTTTTGTAAGCAAAAGCCTTGTCTAAAAGACTCGCACACCTGCCTAACGAAAGTGTACGTGCTAACATTGAATTTGAATCCATAATCGCTCCATGAAGGCGTACTACAGGAATTTCAAATTTACTGGAATGAAAACAGCACGAAACAAAATTCTTTATAGCGTCAATCAAAATGAAACTTCCTTATAAATTTAGTAAACTGCCAAATAATCAAGGGTATAAAATAGGAAGAGCATAACTGT
>NZ_JBHIMP010000553.1:0-252 GCF_042194175.1 Bartonella sp. MR168JLCBS
ACATCATTTATAGGAACAATGTTCGTTCCACATTGCAGAAAAAATTCCAAGTTCGGTAAATGTTGGCTCTCTACCAATTAATGTTAGGATATGCTGATATTCATCATTTTTTAGGCCATGTTGTGCAATCAATTCTGGTGTAATGGCGATGTTATTGCAAGAATTCATGAGTATTGTATCCGTCGAATTAATCGAAATTTAGCACTTTTATTTTTTTTAATCTAGCAGCTTTAACTACAACTGATTGCGTTG
>NZ_JBHIMP010000553.1:335-588 GCF_042194175.1 Bartonella sp. MR168JLCBS
TAAATCTTTGTGTGTTTAGAGAAATAATATCCATTTTTGTATGTAAAGCGCTTTGTTTATAAATTTACTGCGTGGAAGATGATACAGATTTGTTGTTTTAAAACAGTTAGACTTTTTATCATCATCCATTTGTCAATTCTAAAGCACTTTGGAAAAGTAAACGGCCATCAGTACCACTATGTGCGGGTTCAATAAAATTTTCAGGATGAGGCATCATACCAAGAATATTCCCAGCTTTATTGATAATACCAGC
>NZ_JBHIMP010000554.1:0-255 GCF_042194175.1 Bartonella sp. MR168JLCBS
AAGTTCCTTCAACGAAGCGGCAAAACAAGTTCTTTTACATCAGCCCACTCAGTTGGCAGCGGCATTAATTTAGGCCTAGAAGAGCACACCAATGTTTCGACAAGGCCAATGATGATCGATAAGGGATGTCTTGATAAAGCAGGTCCTAAAGTAATAAAATGATCACGCTCAAAGTCTCTAAACATTTCAGCTTAGCAACGCTCCATTCCCAAAAAATCCGCAGCGTGCAGCATATCAATATGTAAGAAAGTCCAG
>NZ_JBHIMP010000554.1:320-587 GCF_042194175.1 Bartonella sp. MR168JLCBS
CACCAGGAAGACCACGTTTACACCCTCGACACATAAGATTGGTCATAGCACCGAGCGAAATTTTACGGGCTTCATCAGAAACTTCCCCCGCTGCAGCTGGAGCAAATAATTGTGCTTCATCGACAACAACAAGCATGAGATACCAATAATCGCGTTCCACATCAAATAATGCACCAAGAAAGGCCATCCACAGTACACATTTGTTGTTCAGTGTCTAAATCTTCAAGATTAAACACCACCGAAACCCAATGTTGGCGAATCCTTTGA
>NZ_JBHIMP010000555.1:0-586 GCF_042194175.1 Bartonella sp. MR168JLCBS
ATACAATGCCCGTGTACGCGGTGGAGTTCGAAGACTTAGTGGAGTTCGAAGACTTAGTGTAGGCATTGTAAATAGTCAAATGTTAGTAGAATACACCATTTTGTACGTTCCTATGTTTGAAATGTAATCATATTTTGTTCCCATTGTATGAAATGTAATCATAAGTTCCCCCTGTTTGTCAATAAAGTTGTTCATTTAAACATTAAAAGACATTGTCAACGAGAAACTATACAATGCACTGGTCGATATCCATATTTAAACGGAGAACTCGTTTTGTACACAGAGAAAAGTTTAATTAAATATTGACGTTCATAATTAAACGGTAACAAGTAATTTAAACGAATAACGATGAACATATGTATGTGAATGGTATATCGCTTTGTTAAACGGGGACATTATTTGTTAAATGGCAATATGTATGTTTAACGGGTAAGTCGCAGTGTTAAACGTTTCTCTTTTCGTCGACAGCCTTGCTACCCGTTAAATACGAATCGACTCTAATTTGACCGACCCTTCACATTCTCACCAAAAGACGAGAATTCAATAAGGCGGTGTATTTCAAAGACCCTTCAGATTCCCTACTCTA
>NZ_JBHIMP010000556.1:0-268 GCF_042194175.1 Bartonella sp. MR168JLCBS
ATCGAGAGAAACAAGCGTTGTTGAAGAAACACCGCCATTTTTGGGTACCAATAGCATGTTTTGTCGCTCGCCTATCACGGCTTTGAGAATATGGCAAAAGATTTCACTTTGCCTTTAATACTTGTCCACCTCACATCCAAAACTGTAGAAATAAACTCCCTTCCTGCTTTTTTTGTTTTTGATGCCCCCTCAAGAGAAGAGATAAAGCTCTTTTTTTAAAAAAAGAACGAGACATCATCAGAAGTGATGATATCCCTTTGCAATGCTT
>NZ_JBHIMP010000556.1:320-585 GCF_042194175.1 Bartonella sp. MR168JLCBS
CAATATAAAAACAGGAACACTACAGGAAGACTGGTGAGGACTGCTTTTATCATAAAAAGGCGTTTTTAAAATGGCTCCCAAAAACAGAAAATTTGGAAGTTATAGCCCTCCTTTTCCAGGCTATAAACCTGAAGAGAACATCATTCAATTTAAAAAAACCTGACAGCAATACTCTCTAACGAGATCACCTAATTTTTAGAACTTCTCAGGCTTCTTGGGTAATGGAGTGTCAAAATGGAAAAAATAACCGAGATGAGCGATTTCT
>NZ_JBHIMP010000557.1:0-583 GCF_042194175.1 Bartonella sp. MR168JLCBS
CAAGCTGGCCTCCAAATGCATTTTGACCACTTAATGGAAGGTAAACACCAATTTTAATGGGCTCATTTGCATAAACATTTGCTACAAGCACCATTACAGCTGCCACTGTGGTAAGGATTTTCCTCAATCGCATTGCACGCACCTTCCTTAATTTAGTTATTTTTCGCACCTTATCTCGAACTTTTTCATCATGCAAGTTATACATTTATCAAAATATCATTGTGTTAAAAAGCTTTTATATTATCATTCTTTAGAAAGTGAGATTTGTTTCTTAAAATATGTAAAGCGTACGATTAAACACTTTTGTAAATATTCGTATTGGTAATTGTAAGAGATACGACAATATGGGGAAATCCTAATCTTGGGGCTTGCGTGTTGGTGCCAGAGCAATGTTTACTTAAGTGTAGAGAATCAATATCGTCCAATTTAGGCTACAGGATCACGTTTTATTATGACGAGTAAGGATGCATTAAAGGATTATTCCCTGTCTGAGGACAGGATAAGTGCTTGTGGTGAAATTATTGAGATCAGTGGTGTCATTAAATGGTTTGATGGTAGTAAGGGATATGGATTTATTATACCT
>NZ_JBHIMP010000006.1:0-116922 GCF_042194175.1 Bartonella sp. MR168JLCBS
GTTTTGCTATTCGTGAAGGTGGTCGTACTGTTGGTGCCGGTATCGTCTCTAAGATCATTGAATAAATAATGCTTGTTGAGTGCTTTCATTATTGAAGGCACTTTGTATAACAGGGAAATAAAGAGCATGAACAGTCAAAATATTCGCATTCGCTTAAAAGCGTTTGATCATAGAATTCTTGATACGTCGACGCGTGAGATTGTATCGACTGCTAAACGTACCGGTGCAAATGTCCGTGGTCCCATTCCGCTTCCGACGCGGATTGAGAAGTTTACGGTCAATCGTGGACCGCATATCGATAAGAAGAGTCGTGAGCAGTTTGAGATGCGAACACATAAGCGTCTTCTTGATATTGTTGATCCAACGCCGCAAACAGTGGATGCGCTTATGAAGCTCGATCTTTCTGCTGGTGTGGATGTAGAAATTAAGCTCTGAGGTTTGAGGACAGAAGGAACAGACCCGATGCGTTCAGGTGTAATAGCACAGAAGCTGGGCATGACCCGTATTTATAATGATGCTGGTGAACATGTGCCGGTGACCGTACTTCGTTTGGAGAATTGTCAAGTCGTTGCTCAGCGTACAGTTGAAAAGAATGGTTATACTGCTGTTCAATTAGGTGTAGGCTTTGCTAAGGTTAAGAATACTTCACAAGCTCTTCGTGGACATTTTGCTAAGGCTTCTGTTGAGCCTAAAGCTAAAATAGCAGAGTTTCGTGTGAGTCCCGACAATCTTCTTGATGTTGGTACTGAGATTACGGTGGAACATTTTGTTCCAGGACAAAGAGTTGATGTGACTGGTACCAGTATTGGTAAGGGGTTTGCTGGTGTTATGAAACGGCATAACTTTGGTGGGCATCGTGCTTCCCATGGTAATTCGATTACACATCGTGCTCATGGTTCTACAGGGCAGTGTCAAGATCCTGGTAAAGTTTTTAAAGGTAAAAAAATGGCTGGCCATATGGGGCAAGTGCGTGTAACAACACAGAATATTGAAGTTATTTCCACGGATAGTGAACGTGGTTTAATTTTAGTACGTGGTGCTGTTTCTGGTTCTAAAGGTTCTTGGATTTTGGTACGGGATGCTGTGAAGAAGCGTCTTCCTGATAATGCTCCAAAGCCTGCTGGTATTCGCCGTCTTGTGAAGGAGAAAACGGAAATGGTTACTCCGGTGACGGAAACCTCTGAAGTTGAGGGAGCCTAATAATGGATCTTGTAATTAAAACTCTTGATGGTAATGAAGCTGGCAAATTAAAGGTTTCTGAAGCTATTTTTGATCTTGTTCCACGTGAGGATATTTTGCAACGTGTTGTTCGTTGGCAGCTTGCACGTCGTCAGCAGGGGAGTCATCAATCCCAAGGTCGTTCTGATGTGTCGCGAACAGGGGCAAAAATGTTTAAGCAAAAAGGAACTGGGCGTGCTCGACATTCATCTGCCCGTGCACCGCAGTTTAGAGGTGGGGGTAAGGCACATGGACCGGTGGTTCGTAGCCATGCGCATGATCTTCCTAAAAAGATTCGTGCTCTTGGGTTACGTTTTGCTTTATCTGCAAAATTAAAAGCAAAAGACTTAATTATTGTGGATGAGTTGACTGTTAAGGATGCGAAAACGAAAATGCTTGTTTCTCATTTTTCTAAGCTTGGATTTAATAACGCTCTCTTGATTGGTGGTAAAGAGATTGATATTAACTTTTTTCGTGCAGTCTCTAATATCCCTAATATTGATATTTTGCCTATTCAGGGAATTAATGTTTATGATATTTTGCGTCGCAGCAAACTTGTTTTATCAAAGGCAGCTGTTGAGGCTCTTGAGGAGCGTTTTAAATGACAGATCTTCGCCATTATGATATAATTATTAGTCCAGTTATTACTGAAAAGTCGACTATGATTTCTGAATATAATCAAGTTGCTTTTAATGTCGCGCCGAAAGCGACGAAGCCTGAGATTAAGGCTGCTATTGAAGCGCTTTTTAGCGTAAAAGTTAAAGCAGTTAACACGATAGTCCGTAAGGGTAAAGTGAAGCGTTTCAAAGGTATAGTTGGTCGGCAAAGTGATGTCAAAAAAGCGATCGTAACTCTGGCCAATGGTCAGACTATCGACGTTTCGACAGGTCTTTAAAGAGGCTCGGAGATAGGAATAATGGCACTTAAGCAATTTAATCCAACGACACCTGGGCAGCGTCAGCTTGTTATTGTGGAACGTTCTTGTCTTTATAAGGGAAAACCTATAAAGATGTTGACTGAAGGTTTGTCTTCAAAGGGTGGACGTAATAATCGCGGTCGTGTTACTGCTCGTTTTCAGGGTGGTGGACATAAACGTAGTTATCGGTTTGTCGATTTTAAGCGTCTTAAACGTGATGTTTCAGCAAAGGTTGAGCGTTTAGAATATGATCCTAACCGTACTGCTTTTATTGCTTTAATTCGCTATGAGGACGGGCAAATGAGTTATATTCTTGCGCCACAGCGTCTTGCGGTTGGTGATTCTGTTATGGCTGGTTTAAATGTGGATGTTAAACCAGGTAATGCTATGCCTCTTGCTAATATGCCCGTAGGTACAATTATTCATAATGTTGAGATGAAGCCAGGAAAAGGGGGGCAGATTGCACGTTCAGCGGGTACTTATGCGCAGTTGGTTGGACGAGATCATGGTATGGCTATTCTTCGTTTAAATTCTGGTGAACAGCGTTTGGTTCCTGGTAGCTGTTTTGCAACTGTTGGTGCTGTTTCAAATCCTGATCATGGGAATATTAATGATGGTAAGGCAGGTCGGTCACGTTGGCGTGGTAAACGTCCACATGTTCGTGGTGTTGCTATGAACCCCGTTGATCATCCGCACGGTGGTGGTGAAGGTCGTACATCGGGGGGGCGCCATCCAGTATCTCCTTGGGGTAAGCCTACGAAAGGTAAGCGTACGCGCTCCAATAAAGCCACTGATAAATTTATTATGCGTACGCGTCATCAACGCAAGAAATGAGAAAGGTAGTCTGAAGTGGTTCGTTCAGTGTGGAAAGGTCCGTTTGTTGACGGCTATCTTCTTGGTAAAGCAGAGAAGGTACGTGCAAGTGGGCGCAATGAAGTTATAAAAATATGGAGTCGTCGCTCTACTATTTTACCGCAATTTGTTGGTTTAACTTTTGGTGTTTACAACGGTAATAAGCATATTCCTGTTTCTGTTTCTGAAGAGATGGTTGGACATAAGTTTGGTGAGTTCGCTCCTACCCGGACTTATTATGGTCATGGTGCCGATAAAAAAGCGAAGAGGAAGTAGGAATGGGAAAAGCTAAAGTTTCGCGCCAGCTTAGAGATAATGAAGCAAGAGCTGTCACGCGGACAATTCGTGTTAGTCCGCAGAAGCTTAATTTAGTTGCTGCAATGATTCGTGGTAAAAGAGTTAATGTAGCACTCGCTGATTTGATGTTTTCACGCAAGCGTATTGCTGCTACTGTGAAAAAAACGCTTGAATCAGCAATTGCAAATGCAGAGAATAACCACGATCTTGATATTGATTCGCTTATTGTGGCGGAAGCTTATGTTGGTAAGTCGATAGTGATGAAGCGCTTTCATGTTCGTGGTCGAGGGCGTGCTAGTAGAATTGAACGTCCATTTTCGCATCTTACTGTTATTGTTCGTGAAGTTACCGAAAAAGTGGAGGCCGCGTAATGGGTCAGAAGATCAATCCAATAGGACTTCGTCTTGGTGTTAATCGGACTTGGGATTCTCGTTGGTATGCTGATAGTGGTGAATATGGGCGCCTTCTTCATGAAGATTTGAAAATTCGTTCATATGTGCTGGAGGAGCTTAAACAGGCGGCTATTTCGAAGGTTGTTATTGAGCGTCCTCATAAGAAGTGTCGTATTACGATTCATTCTGCACGTCCTGGTTTGATTATTGGTAAAAAGGGTGCTGATATCGAAAAGCTTCGTCGTAAGCTCTCAGAAATGACGGATGCTGAAACTTCATTAAATATTGTGGAGATTCGTAAACCGGAGATTGATGCCACGATTATTGCGCAATCAATTGCTCAACAGTTAGAGCGTCGTGTTGCTTTTCGTCGTGCAATGAAGCGTGCTGTTCAGTCTGCTATGCGTCTTGGTGCGGAAGGTATTCGTATCAATTGTTCTGGCCGTCTTGGTGGTGCTGAAATTGCTCGTATGGAATGGTATCGTGAAGGTCGTGTTCCACTTCATACCTTGCGTTCTGATGTTGATTACGGTACAGCAGAAGCTAAGACCGCTTATGGTATTTGTGGTATTAAAGTTTGGGTCTTTAAGGGTGAGATTCTTGAGCATGATCCGATGGCTTCAGAACGTCGTGCTACGGAAGTTGATCAATCTGGTTCTTCATCGAATCGTCGCCGTGAAAATGCTTAGTTTTTGAGATTGAACTAAAATTTGGAGTAGAGAACAATGTTGCAGCCAAAGCGCACAAAGTTCCGTAAACAGTTCAAGGGCCGTATTCACGGTGTTGCGAAGGGTGGTACGGATTTGAATTTCGGTGCCTACGGTTTGAAGGCTGTTGAGCCGGAGCGGATTACTGCTCGTCAAATTGAAGCGGCGCGCCGTGCGATTACGCGTTATATGAAGCGTTCTGGTCGTGTGTGGATTCGCATTTTTCCAGATCTTCCGGTTACGTCTAAACCGACTGAAGTTCGTATGGGTAAAGGTAAGGGAAGTGTCGATTATTGGGCTGCACGTGTTTCTCCTGGACGCATCATGTTTGAGCTTGATGGAGTTCCTGAGGATGTTGCACGTGAAGCACTAAGATTGGGTGCTGCAAAGTTGCCTATAAAAACGCGTTTCATCCAGCGTATTGCTGAATAATGAGGTTAAGCGATGAAAGCCACAGAATTACGGGCGCAAACGCTCGATCAAATGAAAGATGAATTGGCTAAGTTAAAGAAAGAGCAATTTAATTTGCGTTTTCAAAAAGCAACAGGTCAATTAGAAAAGACTGCGCGTGTTAGACAAGTTCGTCGTGATATTGCGCGTATTAAAACTTTTCTTCGTCAAAAGGTAAGTGAAAGTAAGGTTTAAGGAAATGAGAGATGCCTAAACGCGTTTTGCAGGGTGTTGTTATTAGCGACAAAAGTGATAAGACTGTTGTTGTCAAAGTTGAGCGCCGTTATTCTCATCCGCTTCTTAAGAAGACTGTTCGGCAGTCCAAAAATTATAAAGCGCATGACGAAAACAACCAATTCAAGATTGGGGATCAAGTTTCTATTCAAGAATCTAGACCAATTTCGAAAGATAAATGTTGGATTGTTGTAAAAGACAATGTAGCGTAATGAGTTAAGTTTATTGTTTTAGAATTTAACAGTGTTTTTATCATTGATAAATTTAAAGGCGATGACTTTATCGTTATTTGGCAGGCAAATCCGAGTGTATAAAAGGTACAATCGGATATATGTGTTAAGAGAAGGTGGCCAGTCATGATTCAGATGCAAACAAACCTCGACGTTGCTGATAATTCTGGTGCTCGTCGTGTCATGTGCATCAAGGTGTTAGGCGGTTCAAAGCGGAAATATGCTTCGGTCGGTGACATTATTGTTGTTTCGGTTAAGGATGCTATTCCTCGTGGCCGTGTTAAAAAAGGTGATGTTATGAAAGCTGTTGTGGTTCGTACTGCTAAGGATATTCGTCGCGCAGATGGTAGTGTCATTCGTTTTGATAGTAATGCTGCGGTTTTAGTGGATAATAAAAAAGAGCCGATCGGTACTCGTATCTTTGGACCTGTTCCCCGCGAATTGCGTGGTAGGAATCATATGAAGATCATCTCGCTCGCTCCTGAAGTTCTGTAAGGAGTAAATGTTATGCAGAAGATTCGAAAAGGTGATAAAGTTGTTGTTTTATCCGGTAAGGATAAAGGATGTAGTGGTGAGGTAATTAAGGTTAGTCCAAAAGAGAATAAGGCTTTTGTTCGTGGGATTAATATGATTAAACGTCATCAACGTCAAACGCAGAAGCAAGAAGCTGGAATTATTTCTAAAGAAGCTCCGATTCATCTGTCTAATTTGGCGATTGCTGATCCTAAAGATGGTAAGCCTACACGTGTAGGCTTTCGTATGAATGCAGATGGTAATAAAGTGCGTTTTGCCAAGCGTTCGGGAGAGTTGATTAATGGCTGAGGAAAGACAAATACCGCGTATGAAAGCGCATTATTTTGAAGTGATTCGTAAAGCGCTTCAAGAGAAGTTTAATTACAGAAATGCGATGCAAATTCCGCGGATTGATAAAATTGTAATAAATATGGGGATAGGTGAAGCAACTGCTGATTCGAAGAAGCCTTCCCTTGCTGCTGAGGATTTAGGGCTCATAACAGGTCAGAAGGCTGTTGTTACACGTGCGCGTAATTCTATTGCGACCTTTAAGGTTCGTGAAGGAATGCCTCTTGGGGCTAAAGTTACATTGCGTAAAGATCGTATGTTTGAGTTTTTAGATCGTCTTGTTACGATTGCTCTTCCGAGGGTTCGTGACTTTCGTGGTTTGAATCCAAAGAGTTTTGATGGTCGTGGCAATTTTGCTATGGGTATTAAAGAACACATTGTGTTTCCAGAAATCAACTATGATAAAGTTGATCAAATTTGGGGCATGGATATTATTGTTTGTACGACAGCAAAAACGGATGATGAGGCTCGTGAGTTATTGCGTGCTTTTAATTTTCCTTTTCGTTCGTAACGGCAGACATAGTGAGGTGAAAGTATGGCCAAAGTAAGTGCCGTTGAAAAAAATAAGCGTCGTGAGGTGATGGTAAAGCGTTATGCTGCCCGTCGTGCACGTTTGAAAGCAATAGTTATGGATCAGAAGGTTTCTCTTGAAGAACGTTTTAAAGCTTCTGTTCAGTTGGCAGAGTTGCCGCGTAATTCTTCGAAAGTTCGTATTCGTAATCGCTGTGAGGTTTCAGGTCGTCCGCGGGCTTATTATCGTAAATTAAAAATGTCGCGAATTGCGTTGCGTGAGCTTGGCTCTATTGGCCATATTCCTGGTATTGTAAAGTCTAGTTGGTAAGAGGAGATTATTTAATGTCTATGTCAGATCCTCTTGGTGATATGTTAACACGTATTCGTAATGCACTTGGTCGTAAAAAAGGTAAAGTAGTTACTCCAGCTTCGAAGCTTCGTGCGCACGTTCTTGATGTTCTTCAGTCGGAAGGTTATATTCGTGGATATAATCAAATTGATTTAGGTGATGGGAAAGCTGAAATTGAAATCGAATTGAAGTATTTTGAAGGGCTGGCTGCTATTCGTGAGATTTCACGTGTATCAAAGCCAGGTCGTCGTGTGTATGTTTCTGCTAAGTCACTTCCACAGGTGGCAAATGGTCTTGGTATTTCGATTTTATCGACTCCTAAAGGCGTCATGGCAGATCATGAGGCGCGTGAACAGAATGTTGGTGGAGAACTCCTTTGTCGTGTTTTCTAAGTTATGTCAAGAAAACGGAAGAAAAAGTAGGTTAGAACAATGTCTCGTATTGGAAAGAAACCCATTTCAATTCCTTCTGGAGTTACTGCTACTGTTGAAGGTCAGCTGGTTAAGGCAAAAGGTCCAAAAGGTGAGCTGAGCTACGTCGTCAATGATGAAGTCTTAGTCAAGTTTGAGGAAAATATCATATCAGTTATGCCGCGGGATCAGTCAAAAGATGCGCGTTCTAAATGGGGTATGTCGCGCTCAATGATTGAGAACATTTTTTGTGGTGTGAAGGATGGTTTTGAAAAGAGGTTGGAGATTAATGGGGTTGGTTATCGTGCTGCTTTGCAGGGTAAGGATGTCCAACTATCTCTAGGCTTTTCCCATGATGTGGTTTATAAAGTTCCATCGGGTGTTACTGTAACTGTTCCTAAGCCGACAGAAATTGTTGTTTCTGGAATTGATAAACAGCAAGTTGGACAAGTTGCAGCGGAGATTCGTGAGTATCGTAGACCTGAGCCTTATAAAGGTAAAGGTGTTAAGCATGCAGATGAACGTATCTTCCGTAAAGAAGGTAAAAAGAAATAAGGATTTTGTATTATGGTTTCATCTAAGGACATTATCCAACGTCGTGCAAGGCGTGTTCGTCGTAGAATTAAAGTGGTTTCTCATGATCGTCCTCGGCTTAGTATTTATCGTTCAAATCAGAACATTTATGCTCAAGTTATCGATGATTTGCGGGGATGTACACTTGTTTCAGCCTCTACTCTTGAAAGTGATTTAAAAAAGTCGTTAAAGAGTGGTGCTGATAAAAAAGCAGCTTTTGCTGTTGGTAAGTTAATTGCTGAGCGTGCGAAGCAAGCGGGTGTTAATGAAGTGGTTTTTGATCGTGGAGCGTATGTGTATCATGGTCGAGTCAAGGCTTTAGCTGAAGCTGCTCGTGAAGGTGGTTTGAATTTCTAAAATTTCTTATTTGTGAGTGAGTAAGGAGAGTTTAGAGTATTTCGTTTAAGTTCTTCCAGTTTGATGAGGGACTTTGTTATCGTGCTTCCGGAAAAGAAAAAGGAATGAGGAATGGCACAAAAAGAACGTGGTGAGAGAGAAGAACGCGATAATGAGTTTGTCGATAGGCTAGTTCATATCAATCGTGTTGCTAAAGTTGTAAAGGGTGGTCGGCGTTTTGGTTTTGCTGCTCTTGTTGTTGTTGGAGATCAAAAAGGGCGTGTAGGTTTTGGACATGGTAAAGCCCGTGAAGTTCCAGAAGCCGTTCGTAAAGCAACGGAATCTGCAAAACGTGGGATGATTTATGTTCCGCTTCGGTCTGGACGTACATTGCACCATGATCTTGAAGGGCGTCACGGAGCTGGGCGTGTTTTACTACGTTCGGCTTCTGCTGGTACTGGTATTATTGCTGGGGGACCGATGCGTGCTATTTTTGAAGCTCTTGGTATGCAGGATGTCGTTGCAAAATCATTGGGATCGTCTAATCCTTATAACATGGTTCGTGCAACATTTGATGCATTGAAACATCAAATGCATCCTAGAGATATTGCTGCTCAACGTGGTATAAAATATTCGACTTTGCAGGCGCGTCGTCGCCATTTAGTTGACCTAGAAGGATAGTTTCTGAGATTATCAGAAAAGGAATTAGGAAATGGTTCAGAAAAAATCTCGGAGTGGTAAAACTATCACGGTGGAGCAAATTGGAAGCCCTATTCGAAACTCACAGATTCAGCGTGCAACCTTAAAGGGGCTTGGACTAAATAAAATGCGTCGTCGGCGCGTTTTAGATGATACACTTTGTGTGCGGGGTATGATTGCTCAGGTTCGGCATCTTGTTCGCGTTATAGATGAAGGTTAAGGGTTGCGGGAGTATTAGATATGAAACTCAATGAACTGCGTGATTGTGAAGGCGCAACAAAAAATCGTAAGCGTGTTGGGCGTGGTATTGGTTCCGGTACGGGTAAGACTGGTGGTCGTGGTGTAAAAGGGCAAAAGTCGCGCTCTGGTGTTTCCCTTAATGGTTTTGAAGGTGGGCAAATGCCTATCTATCGTCGTTTGCCAAAACGTGGATTTAGAAATTTCTTTGCCAAAACCTACAATGAAGTTTCACTAGGACGTATTCAGTTGGCAGTTGATGCAGGTAAGTTGAATATTGAAAAGCCTGTTGATATGATTGCTTTGAAAGAAGCTGGTATTATTCGTCGTGAAAAAGATGGGGTTCGTCTTCTTTCTGATGGTGATTTGAAGGCTAAGATTACCTTTCATGTTTCTGGTGCTTCACAAGCTGCTCGTGTTAAGATTGAAAAAGTGGGTGGTCAGGTTATTTTTCCTGATATTGCTCAATAATTTTTTAATATGAGTAGAGACCTAAAGAAGAGTTACATCTGTTCTGTGGGATTTTTTGTGGAGAGTTTTTTAAGTTCTGCATTTATTTGTGTATGCATATATGAATTTTAGGGTTATACTTCTGTGATTTAAAGAACTGGAGTAGTGAAGTGGAGACGTTTTATGGCATCAGCAGCAGAGCAATTTGCTTCCAATATAAACTTCGGTACCTTTTCTCGTGCAACTGAATTAAAGAAACGCATCTGGTTTACTCTGGCAGCGCTTCTTGTATATCGCTTTGGCACTTACATCTCTCTTCCAGGTATTAATATCGATGCTTTACGGCAAACATTCGAACATCACGCGTCGGGTGTATTAGGACTCTTTAATATGTTTGCTGGGGGTGCCGTTGGGCGTATGGCTATTTTTGCGCTAGGTATCATGCCTTATATATCGGCATCTATTATTGTGCAATTGTTAACATCTATTATTCCTTCTTTGGAAACTCTTAAAAAAGAAGGGGAATTAGGTCGTAAGATTATCAATCAATATACGCGTTATGTAACAGTAGTATTGGCGATTCTACAAGCTTTTGGTATTGCGGTTGCGCTTGAAAGCGGTATAGGGACGGGGCTTCAAATTGTTTTAGAACCAGGTCTTATGTTTCGTATTTCTTCTGTTATTACCCTTGTTGGCGGAACGATGTTTCTCATGTGGCTTGGCGAGCAAATTACGTCACGTGGTGTTGGTAATGGGGTTTCTCTTATCATTTTTACAGGGATTGTAGCCAATTTCCCTTCTACTTTTGCTCAGCTTTTGACAGCTCATAGTCAGGCTGATTTATCAACTTTTCTTTTAATAGGAATCGTTCTTATTGCTGTTTTGGTTATTGGGCTTATTGTTTTTATAGAGCGTGCGCAACGGCGAATTCTTATCCAGTATCCAAAACGTCAGGTCGGGAATCAAATGTTTCAAGGAGATATGTCGCATCTTCCTTTAAAGTTGAATACTGCTGGTGTTATTCCACCTATTTTTGCTTCCTCTTTATTATTATTACCTGCCACTATTAATAATTTTTCTGATAAAATGCCACAATGGGTTCAGTCGATTTCCTATGCTCTTGGTCATGGACAGCCACTTTATATGATTGTTTATGCATTTTTAATGGCGTTTTTTTGCTTTTTTTATACAGCTATTGTGTTTAATCCAAGTGATACTGCAGATCAGTTGAAAAAGCATTCTGGTTTTATTCCAGGGATTCGTCCAGGTGAGCGTACAGCCGAGTATATTGATTACGTTTTGACGCGTATTACTGTTGTGGGCGCTGTTTATATTATCTTGGTTTGTTTGTTACCTGAATTTATGATATCTGCATTGCAGGTTCCTTTTTATCTTGGGGGAACATCCTTGTTGATTGTTGTTACTGTTACGCTTGATACGGTTGCTCAAATTCAGGGGTATCTTGTTGCCCACCAATATGAAGGGTTGATAAAAAAATCAAAACTTCGTGGAGGTAGAAGGAATCGATGAGAGTTATTCTTTTAGGTCCTCCTGGAGCGGGAAAAGGTACGCAAGCAAAAATGTTGACTGAGGAATATAACATTCCTCATTTATCAACAGGGGATATGTTGCGTGAGGTGATTGCCAAAGAAACGGAGATTGGTAAAAAAGCTAAAGCTATTATAAGTTCTGGTGCTTTGGTTCATGATAATATTGTTAACCAAATCGTATCAGATCGGATTGATGAAACTGATTGTGTAAACGGTTTTGTTTTGGATGGATATCCTCGAACTGTGGGGCAGGCAGAAGCGTTACAACGGATTTTGCAGTCAAAAAATATGCGGCTTGATGCTGTTATTGAGTTGTGTGTTGATGAAGACGTGTTGATTGAACGTATGAAGAAGCGCGTTGAGGAAACAATAGCGGCTGGTGGACAGGTTCGTTTAGATGACAATCCTGTTGCTTTTACAAAAAGATTAGTAGAATATCGTGAAAAAACCGCTCCCTTATCAAAATTTTATTCAGAGAGGGGAATGTTGAGGGTCATTGATGGAATGATTGGTATTACTGAAGTGACACGCATGATTAGAGGTTTTCTTTCATGAGATTTTTTTTTAGGAATAAATGAAAAGAGTTGACTTTTGAGATGAAATCTATAACAAATAAATTTAATTTATTTTAGTGAAATAATAGGATTCGGAAGAATTTTTTTCTGAGTCTATTTTTTTCTGTAAGGTATATCAGGTATTTTATAACAATTTGTCAAAATAACTAAGGAGAGTAGGCGTGGCTCGTATTGCTGGCGTCAATATCCCGACAAATAAGCGTGTAATTATTGCGCTTCAATATATCCACGGGATTGGACCAAAATTTGCTCAAGAAATTATTGAAAGAGTTGGCATTCCCTTGGGGCGTCGTGTGCATGAGCTTTCAGATGCTGAGGTGCTGCAGATTCGTGAGGCGATAGATCAAGGCTATCAAGTTGAAGGTGATCTTCGTCGTGAGGTTGCTATGAATGTTAAACGTTTGATGGACCTTGGTTGTTATCGAGGATTGCGTCATCGCCGGTCTTTGCCTGTCCGAGGGCAGCGTACACATACAAATGCTCGTACGCGTAAAGGACCAGCTAAGGCAATTGCCGGTAAAAAGAAATAAGAGCCTTTTTGGAAGGTTTTTATATATTCTGTTTCTTGTTTGATTGTTTTGACAAGGAAAAGAAGGTGGAGCTGCTGATGTTACGGCAGTGATGAGATCGTTGAAAGGGAAATTATGGCCAAGGAAGCCACACGTGTTCGTCGTCGCGAACGTAAAAATATTTCATCGGGTGTTGTGCATATTAATTCAACATTTAATAACACAATGATTACTATTACTGATGCTCAGGGTAATGCAATTGCTTGGTCATCTGCGGGGGCTCAGGGGTTTAAAGGTGCGCGTAAATCGACACCTTTTGCTGCTCAAGTTGCTGCGGAGGATTGTGCAAGAAAAGCGCAAGAGCATGGTATGCGTTCTTTGGAAGTTGAAGTTTGTGGACCTGGATCAGGGCGTGAATCTGCTCTACGTGCATTGCAATCTGTTGGTTTTGTCATTACTTCTATTCGTGATGTAACACCAATTCCTCATAATGGATGTCGTCCGCGGAAAAGGCGGCGTGTTTAATTGGGTGTTGTTTTTTGTTGTCGGAGATTTCTCTGATGTTCACATTGGTCGTTACGATTGAATGGTAACGGAACTAAAGAACGGGAATAAAAATATGATCCAGAAAAACTGGCAGGAACTTATTAAACCCAATAAGGTTGAATCATGTGCGCATGATAATCCAAATGTTATAAGTGTGATCGCTGAACCTCTTGAGCGGGGTTTTGGCTTAACGTTAGGAAATGCACTTCGTCGCGTGTTGTTATCTTCTCTTCGTGGTGCTGCTATTACTGCTGTGCAGATTGACGGTGTCTTACATGAATTTTCATCGATTCCAGGTGTGCGTGAGGATGTTACGGATATTATTCTGAATATAAAAGAAATTGCGCTTCGTATGGAAGAAGAAGGTCCTAAACGTGTCGTTGTTTATAAAGAGGGGCCTGGTGTCGTGAAAGCGGGAGATATCAGTACCGTTGGGGATATGGAAATTCTAAATCCAGATCATGTTATTTGTACTCTTGATGAAGATGCTGAAATTCGTATGGAATTTATTGTCAACACAGGGAAGGGGTATGTTCCATCTGATCGTAATTGTGTTGATGATGCACGTATAGGACTTATTCCAATTGATAGTCTTTATTCACCAATTCGTAAAGTGTCTTATAAAGTGGAAAATACGCGTGAAGGTCAAGTTTTGGATTATGATAAATTGACCTTAACGATTGAAACGAATGGTGCGGTTAATGGAGAGGATGCTGTTGCTTTTGCAGCACGCATTCTTCAGGATCAATTATCGTTATTTATTAACTTTGAAGAGCCACAGAAGGAGCCTGTTGAAGAGGCTGATTCTGAGCTTTCTTTTAATCCTGCTCTTCTCAAAAAAGTGGATGAATTAGAACTTTCAGTTCGTTCGGCAAATTGTCTTAAGAATGATAATATTGTCTATATTGGTGATCTTATTCAAAAAACAGAATCTGAAATGCTTCGGACACCGAATTTTGGTCGCAAATCGTTGAATGAGATTAAAGAAGTTTTGGCATGTATGGGGTTACATCTTGGGATGGAAATTCCTGCGTGGCCACCTGAAAACATTGATGATCTTGCAAAACGTTATGAAGATCAATATTAAAATTAGAATTTAAGGAGAGGGCTTATGCGCCACAGTAAGTCAGGACGCAAGTTGAATCGTACTGCCAGTCACCGTAAAGCGATGTTTGCAAATATGGCAACTTCGTTGATCGAGCATGAGCAGATTGTGACAACGCTTCCAAAGGCTAAGGAAATTCGTCCTATTGTTGAAAAACTCGTTACTCTTGGTAAGCGTGGTGGTTTGCATGCGCGTCGGCAAGCAATTGCAGCACTTCGTGATGCAGGAAAGGTTGCAAAATTATTTGATACGCTTGCGCCACGTTATGCATCACGCAACGGTGGATATTTGCGTATTATGAAAGCGGGGTTTCGTACCGGTGATAATGCGCCCATGGCTGTTATAGAATTTGTTGATCGTGATGTTGAAGCGAAGGGTGCTGGGGATCGTGCTCGCATGGAGGCTTCTGAGAATGAAAAGAGGACATCTTCGTAAAGTTTTTTACTCTGTTGGATTTTTAAAGGCCGCCTTGTCTTAGGCGGTTTTTTTGTGAGCATTTTTAAGTTTGTTTTAGTTGAGAAATAGGTGCAGAGAGAAAATTATAGGACATTGAATTATCTTATTTTTATAATATTTATTGTTCAAATAGGTTGTTTTTATTCTCTATTATGAAATATTAATAGAGATCCTTAATTTGCGGGGATGAGTTTTTTTATTCTATTAATCTTCAACAGAATGTGCTGATTTTATAAGGAGTGGATTATGAGATATTCTTTTTGGGTGCGGATTTTTTTTGCAATTATGATGCAGATATCATTTGATCATGTATATGCTCATGTACCTCAAACACAAACAGAAATCACTCTTTCATTTGCTCCTTTAGTTAAAAAGACAGTTCCATCTGTTGTAAATATTTATGCAGCTCGACAAATTAGAGCACGCTCACCTTTTGAAGGGGATCCATTTTTTGAGCAGTTTTTTGGTCGTTTTCAAAATAATTTTCCTGTTCGCAAGCAATCGTCATTAGGATCAGGGGTGATTGTTGATGCACGTGGTTTGATTGTTACAAATTACCATGTCATTAAAGATGCAAGCGAAATTAAAGTGGCTTTTTCTGATGGGCGGGAGTTTGAGAGTAAGATCGTGCTCAAAGATGAAGCAACTGATATTGCAATTCTTGAAGTTGAGGAAAAAGATGCTCAATTCCCTGTTCTTTCTTTGGGAAATTCTGATGCTGTTGAAGTTGGTGATCTTGTTCTTGCTATTGGTAATCCTTTTGGTGTTGGTCAAACAGTTACAAGTGGTATTGTTTCAGCGCAAGCGCGTACACGTGTTGGGATTTCTGATTTTGACTTTTTTATTCAAACAGACGCTGCCATTAATCCAGGGAATTCTGGTGGCGCTTTAATTGATATGAAAGGTCAATTAATCGGAATTAATACAGCTATTTATTCGCGTTCCGGTGGTTCTGTAGGGATTGGTTTTGCTATTCCAGTTAATCTTGTAAAAGTGATGCTTGATACTGTTAAACGCGGTGGAAAATATTTTGTGCCGCCTTATATTGGGGCTTCTTTTCAAAATGTTACACCTGATATTGCTGGTGGTTTAGGTTTAGAACGTCCCTATGGTGCTCTGATTATTGAAGTTATCAAAGATAGTCCTGCTGAAAAAGCTGGATTGAAAGTAGGTGATGTTATTTTGAGTGTGCAAGGGGTACGCGTTGATAGTCCAGATAGTCTTGGGTATCGTTTGATGACAGCTGACGTTGAGCATAGTCTTGCTTTGGAATATTTACGAAATGGAAAAACTTTAAAAACACAAATAATAGTTTCATCGATATCAGAAACTGCATTTTTAAAATCTGAAAAAATCACGGGTGACAGTCCTCTTGCCGGTGCTGAAGTGTTAGATTTAACACCGCAAAATAGTCGACGTTTTCATCTTCCTATATCTGCAAAAGGGGTTGTGATTACCAACCTTGATGACATGAGCAATGCAGCTGGAATTTTTCAGTCAGGAGATATTCTACGTGTTGTAAATGGCCATAAAATTCAAACAGTTCATCAGTTGAAAAAGGTTCTTATGCAAGCTCGTTCGCGTACTTGGCAATTGGAATATGAACGTGATGGTATGTATATTCGCCAATTTATTCGTTGAGGTTTTTTTTGAAGAAAGATTTTTTTACTTCGTCTTTTGATTTTCAAGTTAATAAAAATCAGCCACTTGCAGAAAGAATGCGCCCTTGTTCTCTCAATGATGTTGTGGGACAAAAGCATTTGATTGGAGAGGATGGTTTGCTTTCACGTATGGTGGCAACTGGCTCAATTGGATCGATGATTTTTTGGGGACCTCCAGGGACGGGAAAAACAACCGTTGCACGTTTGTTAGCACTTGAAACAAATTTCGCGTTTGAGCAGGTTTCTGCTATTTTTACAGGAGTTTCTGAGCTTAAAAAGATTTTTGAAGTTGCGCAGAGGCGTTTTATATCTGGGGATAAAACACTTCTCTTTGTTGATGAAATTCATCGGTTTAATCGTGCACAGCAGGATAGTTTTCTTCCTGTGATGGAAGAAGGTACTGTGGTACTTATAGGTGCAACAACCGAAAATCCTTCTTTTGAACTTAATGCTGCTCTTCTTTCGCGTGCACGTGTTTTAACATTTCTTTCACATGATCATGAAAGTTTGGACATGCTTTTAAGGCGTGCTGAAGAAGTGGAGGGAAAAACTCTTCCTTTGGATAATGATTCCAGAGACGTTTTGATAGAGATGTCTGATGGTGATGCGCGGGTAGCGTTAACATTGGCAGAGGAAGTTTGGTCTATTGCACCATTGGGAGAGATTCTTGATGTTGTTGCTTTGCAAAAAGTTATTCAGCGTCGTGTGCCCATTTATGATAAAGGACGAGATGGGCATTATAATCTCATTTCAGCGTTGCATAAATCCGTTCGTGGATCTGATCCTGATGCTGCGCTTTATTATTTGGCACGTATGTTGGATGCTGGTGAAGATCCTCTCTATATTGGGCGAAGATTGGTTCGTATGGCCGTTGAAGATGTTGGTTTGGCGGATCCTCAAGCTCTTGTCATTTGTAATGCAGCAAAAGATGCCTATGATTATTTAGGATCACCAGAAGGAGAATTGGCTTTGGCGCAAGCATGTCTTTATGTTGCAACTGCGCCAAAGTCAAATGCAACATATCTCGCGTATAAAGCAGCACTGCGTTGTGCGCGCAAAAATGGCTCTTTATCACCTCCTAAGCATATTCTTAATGCTCCTACGAAATTTATGAAGGAGGAAGGGTTTGGAAATGGTTATTGTTATGACCATGATGAACCAGACGCTTTTTCAGGACAAGAATATTTTCCCGAAAAACTTGGGCGTCAGAGTTATTATAAGCCAGTTGAGCGTGGTTTTGAGCGTGAAATTGTGAAACGTCTTGAGTGGTGGAAACAATTGCGCAAAAAACGTAAAGATCAAAAATAAAATTTGAGTGGAAATACATGTTTTATTGATCTTGGATTTATTTTTTATCTCTTATGTTATTGTATGAGCAGTTTAGCTTATATTTTAAATATTTATTGCATTGCTCGTAGAGATTTTTTTTGATATCTTCAAAAGTGCATATTTTTTTATCAAATTTAAATGTGTTATTCAACTTTTAAGCTGCTTTATTTTTGTGGTGTTTATTAAATAATATAATTGATTTATAACGATAACTCACTGTTTTGTAAGTTGAATGAAAGTCCTAAATACCGTGAATTTTACTCATTCCAAGCTTGGTATTTGTTGAAGCAATCAAATCATTCGCTTGCATGTTATAAGCAGGATTAGCGTGTGATAAAAACTGTACAAGAAAGAACTAAAAATTCTTCTTATGAAGCGTCTCAAGTGCCGAGAGTTGTCGCAACATTGGGGGATGATAAATAGTGTGATGGTGCCGACTTTCTCATTCTTTAGTGTAAAGATGGTGGCTCCCAAAGGGCTTTACAGTATACCGCATTCATGGGTGTTGTCACGAAGTGAGCTTGGGGGTGTTGAGAGATGTTTCTTAAATCAAGTGCATGAATATGCAACACAATGGCGTTTTGTTCTTCGATGCGATAGGGGATGAGGTTGATTGATAATGCGTTTTTGTGTGATCAATAGCAGGAGAATTCTTAGTCACTTAAGTACTTAATCAAAGGGATAAGAAGAAGGGCTGTAGAACATTGTGTTTAAATTTAAATTGTTCCTTTTCTAGAGAGATATAAATATGTTAACTATGCTCTCATAGGGATATTATTTTATTGGAGTTTATTTTGTGTCATAAGATAAGCGATGCCAATTCTTTATTGTGATGGTCATGAATGTTATGGACATAATGTGGAGATAGGAATGGAAATAGTCTGTGAAAATCTAAACTCAAGCCTTTAGTTAAATTAAAAGTACAGTGTACACTTAGGTTTTAGGTTATTATGAATCGGTCAAGGATATAATCGTGGATAAAACAAAAGCTCTCGATGCTGCTCTCTCACAAATTGAACGTTCTTTTGGTAAAGGCTCGATTATGCGTCTTGGGCAAAAAGAGCAGGTTGTTGAAATTGAAACAGTTCCAACAGGGTCGTTATCCTTGGATATTGCTTTAGGGATTGGTGGATTACCGAAGGGGCGTATTGTTGAGATTTATGGACCAGAAAGTTCTGGGAAAACAACATTGGCTCTACATGCTATTGCTGAAGCACAGAAAGGGGGTGGAATTTGTGCTTTTATTGATGCAGAGCATGCGCTTGATCCTATTTATGCGCGTAAGCTTGGTGTTGATTTAGAAAACTTGTTCATTTCTCAGCCAGATACCGGTGAACAGGCATTGGAAATTACAGAAACGTTGGTTCGTTCTGGTGCAGTTGATGTGCTTGTTGTGGATTCTGTCGCAGCTTTAACACCGCGAGCAGAAATTGACGGTGAAATGGGTGATGCTTTGCCCGGATTGCAAGCTCGGTTAATGAGTAAAGCGTTGCGAAAATTAACAGCAGCAATTTTTCGCTCTAACTGTATGGTTGTCTTTATTAATCAAATTCGCATGAAAATTGGTGTGATGTTTGGTTCTCCCGAAACGACAACGGGTGGAAACGCTTTAAAGTTTTATGCTTCTGTTCGTTTAGATATTCGTCGCATTGGATCCATTAAAGATAGGGATGCAATCGTTGGTAATCAGACGCGTGTTAAAGTGGTGAAGAATAAACTGGCACCTCCATTCAAGCAGGTTGAGTTTGATATTATTTATGGTGAAGGTATTTCCAAAGTAGGTGAATTGATTGATTTGGGTGTCAAGGTTGGTATTGTGGAAAAATCTGGTGCATGGTTCTCTTATAATTCTCAGCGTTTAGGACAGGGGCGTGAGAATGCAAAGCAGTTTTTACGTGAACATGCGGAAATAGCTACAGAGATTGAAGCAGCTTTGCGCCAAAATGCTGGTTTGATTGCGATTGAATTGTTAGAAAATGCAGGGTCAGAAAATATAGAAAGTGATGAAACCATTTGATGGAGCGTTTTTTTCGTCTATAATTTTTTTCTGTTTTTTTGTTTGAGTTTTTAAATACACAGTCATTTTTTTCTCAATTTTTTAAAACAAATATTCCATTCTTTGATTAAATTGACTCCATGCTTGGCGAAGAGGATATTTAATGAGGGGGATTTTTCTTTTATGGTTTTGTGCTGTATTGAGCAGGTGTCAGTATGAATAGTGTTAATAATATTCGGTCAATATTTTTGGATTATTTTCATCGTAATGGGCATAAAGTTCTTTCTTCTAGTCCGCTTGTTCCGAGAAATGATCCTACACTTATGTTTACAAATGCAGGGATGGTGCAGTTTAAAAATGTTTTTACTGGACTTGAACAACCTCCTTATAAGCAGGCAACAACGGCACAAAAATGTGTTCGTGCGGGTGGAAAGCATAATGATCTTGATAATGTTGGTTATACGGCACGCCATCATACATTTTTTGAAATGCTGGGTAATTTTTCTTTCGGTGATTATTTCAAAGAAGAAGCCATTCTTTTATCATGGAATCTTTTAACGAAGGAATTTTGCCTACCAAAAGATAAATTGTTGGTGACAGTTTACCATAGTGATGATGTTGCTGCTGAACTGTGGCGTAGAATTTCAGGTCTTCCAGATGAAAAAATTGTCCGTATTGCGACGGCTGATAATTTTTGGTCGATGGGAGAAACAGGACCTTGTGGTCCTTGTTCGGAGATTTTTTATGATCATGGCGATGAAATCTGGGGTGGTCCTCCTGGAAGTATGGAAGAAGATGGCGATCGCTTTATTGAGATTTGGAATCTTGTTTTTATGCAATATGAGCAGATTTCTCAGGAAAAACGTGTTGATTTGCCTCATCCTTCTATTGATACCGGTATGGGATTAGAGCGTATTGCTGCTGTTTTACAGGGCGTTCATGATAATTATGACATTGATCTTTTTCGTGCATTAATTGCTGCATCAGAAGAAATTACAGAGATTGAGGCAAAGGGTGATTTTATTGCCAGTCATCGTGTCATTGCTGATCATCTTCGTTCATCTGCATTTTTGATTGCTGATGGTGTGCTTCCTTCTAATGAAGGAAGAGGATATGTTTTACGTCGTATTATGCGTCGTGCTATGCGTCATGCGCATCTTCTTGGTGCTAAAGAGCCCTTATTGTGGCGACTTTTGCCTGCTTTAAACCGCGAAATGGGACAGGCCTATCCTGAATTGGTGCGTGCTGAATCTTTGATTTCAGAAACTTTAAGGTTAGAAGAAATACGTTTTCGTAAAACGCTTGAACGAGGACTTGGTTTGTTAAATGAAGTAAGTACCGATCTTAAAGAAGGAGATCATTTAAATGGTGAAGTTGCTTTCAAGCTTTATGATACCTATGGTTTTCCGCTTGATTTAACGCAGGATGTTTTGCGGCGTCGTGGAATATCTGTTGATGTTGATACTTTTGATAAAGCGATGGAACGTCAAAAAGAGGAAGCGCGTGCCAATTGGTCTGGTTCTGGGGAAGCTGTAACAGAAAAGATCTGGTTTTCTGTTCGTGATAAAGTGGGGGCTACAGAATTTTTGGGTTATGAAACAGAAACGGCTAAAGGCATTCTTACAGCTCTCGTGTGTGATGGTAAACTGGTTGATCATATTTCTTTAGGTCAGAAAGCTATGCTTGTTGTTAATCAAACACCTTTTTATGGTGAATCTGGTGGACAAGTTGGTGATAGTGGGATCATTTCTGGTGAAAATTTTATTTTTGAGGTGCATGATACCCAAAGAAAGGGTGATGGTGTTTTTATCCATATTGGGGTGGTGAAATCTGGTCAGGCATCAAGGTCTGATTGTGTAGAATTAAACGTTGATGTTGTTCGTCGTAAAAAAATTCGTGGAAATCATTCTGCTACCCATTTGTTACACGAAGCTTTACGACAAGTTTTGGGATCTCATGTTACACAAAAAGGCTCTCTTGTATTGCCAGATCGGTTGCGTTTTGATTTTTCTCATCCAAAATCCGTTTCACCAGAAGAACTGAAAAAAATAGAAGATTTAGCAAATGAGATTATTTTGCAAAATAGTAGAGTGGTAACGCGCCTCATGGCTGTAGATGATGCAATTTCTGAAGGTGCAATGGCATTATTTGGTGAGAGATATGGTGATGAAGTTCGCGTTGTTTCTATGGGGGAGCCACTTGAACAGCGAAGATTAAAAAAGCATTGGTCAATAGAGCTTTGTGGAGGCACACATGTGGAGCGAACAGGTGATATTGGTTTGATTCATATTTTTTCTGAAAGTTCTGTTTCGGCTGGAGTGCGGCGTATTGAAGCTTTAACAGGCAAAGAAGCACGTCTTTATCTTAGCCGCCAAGATGAACGTATTCATGAAATTGCTGATCTTTTAAAAACTTCTTCTGCTGGCGTGGAAGAACGGGTGCGAATTTTGCTTGATGATCGTCGTAAACTTGAAAAAGAATTGAATGATGTACGCAAGAAAATGATGTTGAGTGGTGGAATAACAGAAAGGAGCCAAGGTGATATTACCATCATCAATGGGCTTTCTTTTACCGGACGCGTTGTTAAAAATATTTTACCACGGGATCTTAAGGCGCTCGTTGATTCTGAGAAAAAACAAATCGGATCTGGAGTGGTTGCTTTTATTAGTGTCTCAGAAGATGGAAAAGGGAGTGCTGTTGTCGGCGTTACGGATGATTTAACGGATAAGTTAAATGCTGTTGATCTCGTTCGTATTCTTTCAGGTATGCTTGGTGGTAAAGGTGGAGGTGGCCGTCCTGATATGGCGCAGGCTGGTGGTCCTGAGGGGAACAAAGCTGATGAGGCATTTGCGGCACTAAAAGATTTTCTGGAAAAAATTAAAGAATGAAATCATTCTGCATAGGTGTTTCTTACATTTTTATATTGGGTTGGCGTCTAAGTATCACGAATATCTATCTGGTGTGTTGCTGAAATCAAGATACAGCGTAATTGAGGGAAAATCCAATTGTAAAGACAAAAACAGTGTTTGTCTTTATTATCACTGTTTCATTTGGCTTTGTAGCTTCCAAGCGTTTCAGGATTCACCGTTTTAAGATAAGATAGATTATGCAGCACTTCATGCTTTGCTATGTATTCTTTTACTAAGAAGACTAGTTATTGTGTTGCTCCTATAGATTTTTTTGAAGAAACATCTCTTTTTATGAAAGGGATAATACAAGATTTATTGCATACGATTATCCTTATAAAGTTATAAGCTGTCATTATTTTATTAGCTTTCAAATAACTAAAATCCCTTTCCTTAAAAAGGCTTATAAAAGAGTTGTTGTATCTTAGAGATATTGTATTGTTTTCATTTTACTTGTTATGTACAAGAAAACAGTTTTTTATTTATCATTAAAAGGTCTTGAAATTCTCCTATCTTTATAAATCTTTATTTCAAGTTATAAAATAATGAATTATCAATATAAATCAAAGGAATGTTACACAAATCTAAAGATTTAGATTAATATCTAATTTATTATGATGAGATTATCTTAATATATTGATTTATAATGATAATTTATCGTTTCAAATTCTGTGTATGTTAAATTAATCAAAATCACTCATGGATGTCGTTGTGAAATGGGCTTAGGAGCATTGAGAAATGTTTCTAAAAAAGCCATATGAATGTGCAAAACAATGACATTCTGTTCTTTATGAGAGGATTATAAAGAACGTGATAAACAAAAAGCAATACATAATATTCATTATTAAAAAAGCTATTGCTTCAGTTCGTTTTGAAATTCGTAAAGCTGAGTTAAAAGAAGACGGTAAAACTGGAAGTTATTTTTACCTTTACATCTTTATATTTTCCCTAAATGAGAGTGTATACTCGTTAATACGCACAGATATAGGGCAATATTTTTGTCCCAATCTAGTAAAATTGCAATAGCAGAGAAAATACTAAATTGTTTTAATATCTGTCTTAAATACCTGAAATGGATTGTGGCATTTTTAGAAATCTTTTTACTTGCATTATACAAGCGCTCTTGTTGTATTGAGGAGGATTTTTTTGCATAAGATTTATGAAGAGTATCATTTTTATGATGCTATGGCTTCGTGTAAGGGGATAACATTTTCTCCTTCTCTTTCTGGTGGTTTGATTGTTAAACCACTTGCCTTTAAAAATTTAGAGAAACGCCCTCCTTTATCGATCAATTCTTGAAAGTTTCCTTTTTCCATTAAGTAACCATGTTCCAGAAAGAGTATCATATCAGCATTGCGTACTGTTGAGAGGCGATGTGCTATAATAAAAGTAGTGCGGTTATGGCGTATGGAATCGAGAGCATCTTTGACACGTGCTTCTGTTTCAACATCAAGAGCACTTGTTGCTTCATCTAGAATGAGAATAGGGGCATTTTTTAAAACAGCGCGTGCAATTGCTAGTCGCTGTTTTTCTCCACCTGATAATTGAGATCCTCGTTCGCCCACTATTGTGTTATAACAATCAGCTTTTTTTAGAATAAAATCGTGAGCTTCTGCTAATTTTGCTGCTTCATAAAGTTCTTCATTCGTTGCGCTCGTTTTTCCTATTGAAATATTGTCATGAATAGTACGGTTGAAAAGACCCGAGTCTTGAAATACTGTTGCTAGAGATTTGCGTAAAGATTCGCGATTGATCGAGCATATATTTATTCCATCAATGGAGATATGCCCAAAGGCAGGGTCGTATACGCGCTGCAACAGATTGATCAATGTTGTCTTCCCAGCCCCTGTTGGTCCTACAATCGCAACAGTTTGTCCTGCTTTAACCTCAAAGGAAACATCAAAAACACCTTGAGAAGAATTTGGGAATTTATAGGTCACGTGATGGAATTGTATGGCGCCTTTAACATTTTGAAGGGAAGGAAGATTTTGCGGTTCGTTGATATGAAAGGTTGAGTCTTCCATTTCAAAAAATTCTTGCAGTTTTGCTTGTGAGGATATTGCACAATTAATAAAATTACTCATTTGGTCTAGACGGCTAATCATGAGTTGTGCAAATCCAACAAAAGCAACAACTTCACCTACTCGTAATTGACCTTTTGCAACAAAAAAAGCTCCAAGGAGAAGAACACAAACGATTGAAATTGTTGAAGCCATTCGATTTAAGCCACTGGCCAGCGCCCACCAATTGAGAACAGGATTTTGTGCTTTAAGCAGAGCATTTGTATGTTGATGCAGTATAGAAGTTTCTTCTTCTATTCGGTTATAACTTTGTACAATGGAAACATTAGAGATTGAATCACTGACATGTTTAAAAAGGTTGTGGTGGTAGCATTCTACAGCGGCTTGTCCGTCTTTTGTTTTTCGCATCACTAAACGTGCAATTAATACGTAGATGATGGCAAGCACAACCAAGACTATTGAAAGACGCCAATTCATATTAAACGCTATGGGGATGAGAACCAATAAGGCGACAAGTGTTGAGAGGTGTTGGCGCATAAAATCAAGCCATATGGTTGACATGGAATCTATTGCGCGCAAAAGTGTATGGAGTGCGTTGGAAGTCCCACGTTGTTGATGCCAAATTAAAGGCATGGCAATGATACGTTCGAAAGATTCCGTTAAAACCGTTAAGCGGCGTCTATGGGCTAAGCGGTCAGCACCGCGAGCAACAAGGACATAAGCAATAATATGTGAAAGTCCAAAACAAACCCAAAGGGTAAGAGTAGGAATGATAGCTGATTTTTCTGAAATAGAATCAATAACACGTCCGAATAAAATAGGTTCTGCAATGGTGATAATAGCTAATATAACATTAGCGGTACAGATTAAAAGAGATGCATTTTTTTCTCTATTTAGGTAAGTGAGAACACGTGCATAGGTTTTGAATAAGGACACGGTTAATTATCTCCATTCGCTATTAAGCGTAAAGGCTGTTGATTTTTATAACGCTTAGTTTTTAGCTAATAGAATTTGACCGTTAAGAAAAGGCAATTTTGGATACTAACTGTAATATGGTGTGATAAAGCCAACTAAAATATGAATTTTTGTGTTTATAAAGGCGCAAAACAGATCAATAAAATTATCAGGTAAAAAATTTTGGGCAGAGAAAATTAACAGGTAAGGGAATTTTCATGGCAGGCGTAGAAATAAAAAAAGTTGAGGTAGATGAAAATGGAATGCGCTTAGATCGCTGGTTTAAAGTGCATTATCCAGGACTTGGTTTTGGAGCTTTGCAGAAATTGTTGCGTTCTGGTCAGATACGGCTTGATGGTGGACGTGTTAAAGCCGATACGCGTCTTTGTATGGGGCAAGCTGTTCGTATTCCACCTCTCCCTATTAGTGACAAGGAAAATCTTTCAATAACGGATAAAACACTTCGTGGGCAGGATGATGAAACCGTTTTGAAAAAAATGCTGCTTTATGAAGATCCAAAGGTATTTGTTTTTAACAAGCCAGCTGGGTTGGCTGTACAAGGAGGTTCTGGTTTAACACGTCATATGGATAGTATGCTTGAGGTATGGCGCAATAAAAAAGGTGAAAAGCCGCGTTTGGTTCATCGTCTTGATCGTGAGACGTCGGGTGTCTTTATTGTTGCGCGATCAAGGGGAGCGGCTCAGTCCTTAACAGCTGCTTTTAGAGCGCGAGAAACAAAAAAGACTTATTGGGCGTTGGTTCGGGGCGTGCCTAAAAAAAAGCAGGACAAAATTTCAACGTGGATGGTTAAGGAAATGACTGCACAAGGTGATAAAATGCGTGTTTGTGAACATGGGGAGCCAGATTCACATCATGCGGTTTCCTACTATCGCGTTTTAGATACGCGAGGGCGGGCTCTTTCGTGGCTTGAAATGGAACCCTATACAGGGAGAACACATCAGCTTCGTGTGCATGCTGCCTATATGGATCATCCGATCATTGGCGATACAAAGTATTTTTTTTCTGATAGTAATTGGACATTACCAGGAGGAATTCAAAACCGTCTTCATCTTCATGCACGTCGTATTCGTATTCCTCATCCTTCAGGAGGAATATTGGATATTGTTGCACCTTTACCGCCTCATATGGTCCAAAGTTTTAATCTTTTGTCTTTTAATGAGAGTGATGCTGAAACAGAGTAAAGAAACTTCATTTGTTCTTTTTGATTGATACAAATTTTGTCTATAAATTTGATAAGATGAATAGTGCATCATTTGGAGAAAGTTTTTGATAAGTAAATCGCTATAAGAAAATTGTGTTTTTGAGTGATGAAATTTTCGAATATTGTAAGTTTTCTTTCTACAGCTCTTTATCCATATTGATTGTATTGTTATTTTGGGATACGATGTATTGTTTAATAATCTGAGTTGATGAAGCTGCTCCTTTGAATTATCTACAGAGGTCATATATTGGGGAGGCGTGTCTGTTGAGGGAGATGAGTTAGATAAAATCTGAAAGATATTTACTAAAATAGTGAAGGCGATTTTAATTTTTTCATGGGAGATAATTGAGGCATTTTATAGTAATGCTGAGGAAAAGTATCTTCTCAAGGAATTCCTTTTGTCAAGGAAGTTTGGTTTGTTATCAATGTTGTTTGATATGCTTATAGTATAGATTTATGCTTTGTATCTTTGTTTATATGAAGGTTTATTAGCAAAGTTCTTCTTTCAATGAGCAATTATTTTTCTACTTACTTAGTTTATCCAAAAGATTATCTTTCATAAAAGAAGAAATAAGTTTTTAGTATCTTAATGCTTCATTGAAGTGAACTCATCACATTGAAAAAATATCTAGACAAAAAATTGGAGATAAAACGTCAGGTGCGTTTTATTGCTCTAAGGAGGGCTTGAACACTTTTGTTTTGTCTAGTGAACAAAAACAGATATTTATTATGGGAACATTCAAAGGGGGGGATAAGTTGAAATTAGGAGTGACTGATGGGATCATTATTGATTGACGTTAATAACGTCTCAAAAATATATCGCAACATTGACAGAGGAATTGGTTTTAAAAACAAGGTGGTTTCTCTCTTCAAGCCGGTTTATACAAATCATCATGTGTTAAAAGATATGAGTTTTACCCTCTTTTCAGGGCAATCATTAGCAATTCTTGGCCCTAACGGAGCGGGTAAATCGACACTGGATTAAAATACTTTCTGGTATACAATATGCTGATGAGGGATGTATTAAAGTCCTTGGTGTTGATCCTTATAAAGCAAAAAAAGATCTGTTCAAGTCTTTGGGTGTGGTCTTTGGTCACAAGAATTGTTTGTGGTGGGATTTACCCTTACGCTACAGTCTGGATATGGTTCGACCATTATATGGTCTTGAACGCGCCTCTTTTACCCGTGATCTTAGAGAGATTACAGAGTTGCTGGGTCTTGAGCATATTATGGATAAGCCAGTGCGGATGCTTAGTCTGGGTGAGAGAGTGAAAAGTGAATTGGCATTTAATCTCTCCTTTAGACCTAAACTGTTGTTTCTCGATGAGCCAAGTATTGGTCTTGATATTACATCTAAGCATGAAATCAGGGAGCTTCTTAAAAAACTGAAAAGGGAGCGCGGCACAGGGTATATCATCACGAGTCATGATATGGGAGATATTGATGGATACGTTGATGATATTATTCTCTTGCATAAGGGAAAGAAACAGTTTCATGGCAATCTTCAAGCGCTTAAAAATGTCATTCCTTCTTTGGTGAGAATGACGCTTTTTTGTGAACACGTAGCTACATCTTCAACTGTTGTAGAAAAAATTGATGAGATTGCGTTGAAATCATCTACTTCTTTAAAGGATAAGCACTTTAACGCTGAAGAATGCTCGCTGGAGGTTTCGCTGCCCCGTGAGGATTTTGCGCGTTTTGTACGCGAAATTACAACCGAACTGAACTGTACGTTCTCTGTATCCACTCCCTCGCTTGAAGAGATGCTCCGTGTTAAATTTAAAGAATTTATCTAACCACTGCTTTGGTATGTTTCTTTTTGCCAAGAATGGATTACTCACTGTTCTAAGTGATAGAGTAATGTTTTTTACCGATATTATCATTGGGACACTTTCGCCATTTGTTATTCAACTTCTATTATGGAATGCACTTTTCTCTGATATGGGCAACACCATAAATGGCTTTAGCTTTCATGATATGATGTATTATTATGCTTTTGCTTTAGTCCTAGGACGCTTAAATAATGGTTATAATGTGATTAAGTTTTTCTCTCATCATGTTAAAGAAGGTCAATTAGAAGTATATCTTACAAAGCCCTTCAGTTATATGACACAAATGCTTTTTACTTTTTTAGGGGAGAGTGTATTATATAGCATCCCGTTATTGGCTCTTTTTGTTGTTAAGCTTGTTTCATCCTATGAAAATATTCTGGGATTGGTCATCGCTTTTCTATTCTTTTTTCTCATTGTTATTCTATCACAATTGCTTTGTTTTTTAATCTCTTTTGGAATTGCCTTATTAAGCTTTTTGGTGATTGAGTACAATATATTACTCTCTTTCAGTATTCTCAGTTCAGCGCTTCTTGGGGGTGTTCTTTTACCACCATCTTTTTGGCCGGTGTGGCTTATTCCGCTTATGCAATTTAATCCTTATCGTTTCATGATATCAGCTCCTGCCGAGTTTTTCGCGACGCAAAATTTAGCGTTGTTTCAGCAGTTTATTTTCGGAAGTTTTACTTATATTTTGTGTCTTTTATTCTTAATTTATATTGCTTGGAATAAAGGAATGAAAGCATATAATGGAGCGGGTGGTTGAGATGAAAATAATCCTTCATTTTATCAGCCTGAATATCCGCCGACAGATTGTTTATGGTAAGAATTTGGCTGGGGAGTTTATTCTTTCTCTATGCTATTATTTTATTCAATTCATATTTATTGATAGAATATCTTCTTTTTCAGGAAAGATCGGTAACTATAGCACAGATGAAATTCATTTTATCTTTGTTGTCTTTGTTTTACTTGGAATATTTTTGAATATTTTTACTAATTCTATTGAAACATTTTTTGAAAAAGTAGCGGATGGTAAAATTGAGCCATACTTGATAAAGCCTGTTTCAATCTGGTTGTTGATGTTGTTTGGTTGGTGTAAACCACTTAATCTGATCAAGCTCTTTGTTCTTTATGTTAGCGCCTATTTATTTGTATCATTACCGAATATATCCGATCTTAAGCTCAGATGGATCTCTTTTATTGTTGCAATATTTTGTGTTTTTATCGTCAATATTTGTTTTTTCATGATGTTTAATTTTATAACATTTATTATTAGCCGTAAGATGCCTGTCGAATATTTTCATGAAATGATTTACGAGCTGTCATTTGTACCAATAGGCATTTATCCTTTAAGCATCGTAAAATGGTTTTTGTTTATGCTTCCTATGGCTTTTTCTGCTTCTTTGCCCGTTTCACTGTTATTTGGTAAAGGCGAATGGAATATTGGATATCTTCTGTTGAGTACTTTTCTTTTTATTGCTATGACTTTCATAAGTTTAAAAAAAACAATTCGTAAATTTAATGGATTAGGGGGATGATATAAAAGTCAGAAAGTTATAATCGTGGAAGACAATGAACTTTATTAAAGAACTTTATTAAAATTATTCCGCGTTCTTGTAGAAACGAGAGGCTGTGAAATCGTCAAAATGTGTAATGTCCTTATGGCATTAGATTTGGCGCGTTCACCAAAAGTTATCTCTTATTGTATCTGATTTAGCTTTTTCAATCAAAGAGCTAAGCTGGAGTTTACGCTAATTTTTTTACTAGGACAGCTATTTCTTCCTAATTTATAATAATGCAAATAATTTTATCAGAATCTTTCAATAAAGTATTTTTTTGTTTTCTGTAAATTTTAAAAATATTTATCTTACTATATTATATAAAAAATAAAAAACAGTACGTGTAACTAAAAAACAACACGTTGGTATTTTTTGTACTGTAATACCATAATAATATTTATGATAATAAAACTAAAATTATAATAAAAACAATAAAATAATTCTAATTTAATACATTTTAGCATTAAATTGTATAATATAAAAACACAAATAAAATAATTGACAAACTTAAGATAAATATGTAACGGGTATATTGTAAATGTAATATAATATAAAAATAGCAATTAAAATAAAATTATTAATTAAAGTTTTGTATTATATTTTTTATTATAAGAAGATAAATATACGTTATCGATAGATGATGTAATGTTTTCTATTTAGAGGGGGTGGTAAAGAAAATTTATTTTATTAAACATTGTAATAGGTGGTTATGATGAAAATATTTAAGCATTGTATAGTATGTGTGGTTGCAGTCGCTATTTTCTTTTCACAGGTTTTAGGAGCCAATGCCGATTCTTTAAATGGTAGATTTCAAAATGCTGGTTTCATTTCTGTAATGACACAGGAAAATAGAGTTATTAAAGCTGTTGATATGATTATTAGCCAATTTGGAGGACAAGGGGCTGAGAAAAATGTCCAAAAAGTCGCAGGTTTAATGGGGATGGAGGCAGCGATTTTTGGTTTAATCGCATATCTTGTATATTTCTTTACTAGAAAGCCACCGAGTCCCGGAAGAACGACAGGTGGAAGAACATTCGATGCTTTTGCTTATAGTGCATGGGCTTTGAATTAAAAGATATTTTACTTGATGAACTTTGAATTATTCTGTTGTTGAATATTTTATATAAATAAACCGTGATATTTAATCACGGTTTATTTATATTTTACTCTTAATGATATTGATAAGTTTATCCTTAAGATATTGTTTGGGGGATGGCAGTATATGGCACATTAAATTTAACTAATCAGCTATTTTAAAGACTACTTAAATTTTTTCCTCTTTAAAATACGCATTTGAGCTAAGTTTGTGGCTGATATTTTTTTATGATGAAAACGCGAATGCATTAATTGAGATATCCATAAACTTTGCATATTAACTCAAAAAATATACGGTAATACAATCTTACAACTATTTGTGGGTTTCATTTTTATGAAATGAAAAAGCATAGTGATGAGTATTACAAATGTTTGCGTAAAAAGCTTTTATTGGAAGCTTTTAGTCTCTTTGTGGTTTACAATTTTTTTTATCATTTTATCTTAAGCAAAGAGAATGTAGATTCATTCCTATTTTGTTTAAGAAGGGTGGAAGTTATACTAATGTCAAAAAAAGTCATGATCGTGGAAGATAATGAGCTTAATATGAAGCTATTCCGTGATCTCGTAGAAGCGAGTGGCTATGAAACCATTGAAACGCGGAATGGTCTTATGGCATTAGATTTGGCGCGTTCATCAATGCCATCCCTTATCCTTGTGGATATCCAGTTGCCAGAGGTCTCTGGAATAGATGTTATTAAACAATTAAAAGAAGATGAAGAACTAAGATCGATTCCCGTTGTTGCTGTAACAGCCTTTGCTATGAAAGGGGATGAAGAACGAATTCGTGCAAGTGGATGTGAAGAATATATGTCAAAACCTATTTCTGTCCCGCATTTTATCACAATGGTAAAGCATTTCTTGGATTGAAGCTTGTTAAGTAATGATAGAAAAAGACATTGAAAAGCTTATGAGATAACTAAAGTTATATTACAGATATTTTGTATTCTAGCACGTGGATATGTCTATTAAAAAAATACAAGTTTTTAAAAATTGAAACTGAGCTTTTGAATTTTTTGATCTATTTTTTAGCTCTTGTCTAAGGAGAATCGGTTGTTTTGCATTCTTATTTTCTTCTAACCGGTGTAAATTTTTCTCTACTAAAAATCTGTTTTAGCAGTTAAAAAAGCCCCGTTTTTGTCCGAGGCTTTATGCATTGTACAAAAAATGAAATTAACGCTTTGAGAATTGGAAAGAACGACGTGCTTTTGCTTTACCGTATTTTTTACGTTCAACAACACGGCTATCACGGGTGAGAAAACCACCTTTTTTCAAGATTGAGCGAAGTTCTGGTTCGTAATAGGTTAAAGCTTTGGAAATGCCATGGCGCACTGCACCAGCTTGTCCGGAAAGACCACCACCTGCAACGGTTGCAATAATATCAAACTGGGTATCCCTGTTTGTTGCAACAATTGGTTGACGAAGAATCATTCTAAGAACAGGACGAGCAAAATATTTGTCAAATTCCTTATTGTTGATCGTGATTTTTCCAGAACCTGGTTTAATCCATACGCGTGCAACAGCGTCTTTACGCTTTCCTGTTGCATAAGCACGTCCTTGTGAATCAAGCTTTTGCACGTGGACAGGAACAACATTTTCATGTGTTTCTGTAATACTTGTTACTATGCTAAGCTCAGAAAGAGAATTAATTTCAGCCATAATCAAGCAATCCTTTTGTTTTTGCGGTTTAAAGCACCAACGTCAAGAGATTCAGGCTGTTGTGCTTCATGTGGATGTTGGCTTCCAGCGTAAACACGTAGATTCTTCAATTGACGGCGACCAAGGGGACCACGAGGAATCATGCGCTCTACCGCTTTTTCAATAACGCGTTCGGGAAAACGCCCCTCAAGAAGTTGACGTGCTGTACGTTGTTTGATTCCACCAATATAGCCGGTATGCCAATAATATTTTTTATCCGTATATTTTTTGCCAGTGAGAGCTATTTTATTTGCATTAATGACAATAACGTTGTCACCATCATCAACATGTGGAGTAAATGTAGCTTTATGTTTGCCACGTAAGCGGTTAGCAACAAATGTGGCAAGACGACCTAAAACAAGGTTTTCTGCGTCAATAATAACCCATTTTTTCACCACTTCAGTTGGCTTTTGTGAAAAAGTTGCCATAGAAGTATCCTTTATTAGAACCCTTTTAATATAAGGGAATTTTTACTGTTTTGCGTTGAAAATTGTTACCATAGCGAAATATTTAACGCATACTACTTGCTCTGATATAATGTCTTTTGATTGACGTCAAGAGAAAATAAAAACTTTATAAAACAATATGTTATAATAATGGTATTATAATACCTCATTAAAAGAAGTTTGTGTACCATTTAAACTTAAAATGAATGTTGCAAAAGACTATTTTATCTTTACCGCATGATTGTATTTTATCTTTCTTCATTATAAAATAAGCAATAATGCAGTGGTCTCGTTATTTTCTCAATGTTGAATCTTCTGCTTGTGGTCAAGCTTGGTTAGATGCCCTTGATGTTCAAGGGATAAATAATGCGCGCGCTATTTCCCAAAAATTTGGTTTTCCAGATCAGTTAGCTCGAGTACTTTCAGCAAGAGATGTGGATGAAGCTGAGGCTGTTGCTTTTATTAATCCAACATTACGTACGCTTATGCCTGATCCAGAAAGTTTTAGGGATATGCAATGCGCTGCAGAGCGTATTGTTAAGGCTCTTCTCAATCAAGAACAGGTTGCTGTTTTTGGTGATTATGATGTTGATGGTGCTTGTTCTTCAGCACTCATAGCGCGTTTTTTTCGTTATTTTGGTATTGAAGTCAAAATTTATATTCCTGATCGTATTGTTGAAGGCTATGGTCCGAATGAACAAGCAATGAGGATGCTTGTGCAAGAAGGTGCTCGGTTAATTATCACTGTTGATTGTGGCGCAAACAGCCCAGATGCGGTAAAAGCAGCGAGGCTTGCTGGTGCTGATGTTGTGATTTTAGATCATCATCAAATGTCAGAGATTCATCAAGAAGCCGTTGCTCTTGTCAATCCTAATCGTCCTGATGATTTTTCTAAACAGGGGCATTTATGTGCAGCGGGCGTTGTTTTTGTTACGTTAGCTTGGGTTCATCATTTGCTGCGGAAAAAACAATTCCAAGGGCAGCTGCCTGATCTTTTAAGTATGCTTGATCTTGTTGCATTGGCAACCATATGTGATGTCGTTCCATTACAGGGGGTTAACCGTGCTTTTGTGATAAAAGGGCTTCAAGTTGCTCGTTCTATGCATAATCCAGGAATAACAGCTTTAACAAAGGTTGCACGAATAGGGGAGCCGCTTAATAGTTTTCATTTTGGTTTTTTGTTAGGTCCTAGAATTAATGCAGGAGGGCGCATTGGTGATCAAGCTTTGGGAGCACGTTTGCTTAGCTGTGAGAATAAAGATGAAGCGGACAGAATAGCAGAACAATTAGATCAGCTTAATCAAGAACGCCAAGAAATGGAGAACATTCAATTAACACAAGCGGAATCTTATATTGCTTCTCTTTATCAAGATCAAGAAATACCCTTGTCACTTGTAATTTCTCATAAAGAATGGCATCCGGGAATTATTGGTATTCTTGCTTCCCGTCTCAAAGAGCGTTTTTTTTGTCCTGTTTTTGCTATTGCTTTAAAAGAAGATGGAAATGGCGTAGGGTCGGGACGTTCAATTAATGGTATAGATTTAGGAGCACTCGTTCGTGAAGCTGTTACATTAAATTTATTAGAAAAAGGAGGGGGACATAGTATGGCAGCAGGAATTACAATTCAATCAACAAAAATTGAAATCTTTCGAAAATGGCTAGAAGAAAAAGTTTCTTTAAGGGTTTCTGAGTTGCATGCTAAAAAGTCTCTTAGTATAGATGGTTCTCTTTCTGCTTCTGGTGTTAATGAAGCGCTGTTTGAGTTGCTTGAAAAAGCAGGGCCATTTGGGACAGGGAATGCAACACCTGTTTTTGTTCTTCCCTCTCATCGATTGGTGAATCTATCTGAAGTTGGTAAAGGACATCTTCGCCTCATTGTATCTAATGTTGAAGGAAAAAAACTGCAAGGAATAGCTTTTCGTGCTGTAGGGACATCGCTTGGTGATTTTCTTTTTGAAAATATTGGTGAGATGATTCATTTAGCTGGTCATCTTAGTTTGAATTATTGGAATGGAACGACCAATCCGCAACTGCGTGTGATTGACGCAGCCGCAGTGGTTTGAAAGGGATATTTTTTACATTAGATGTCTAGATTAGAAGCAAAAGTAGAATTTTCTTGTATGAAACGAAATCGTGCTTCTGGTTTTGTTCCCATGAGACTTTCTACAGTCTTTTTCGTTTCTTGCATTTCCACGGCATCAATAGAAACACGAAGCAATGTACGTTTTTGAGGATGCATAGTCGTTTCTTTAAGTTGTTCCGCGCGCATTTCACCCAGCCCTTTAAAACGCCCGATTTCGACTTTAGCTTTTCCAGTAAATTCAGTTTTGAGTAATTCATCCTTGTGAATGTCGTCACGAGCATAAGCAACTTTTCCTCCTTGCGATATTCTATAAAGGGGAGGGACGGCGAGATATAAATGTCCCTGATGAATAAGGTCAGGCATTTCTTGAAAGAAGAAGGTAATGAGCAGTGACGCAATATGAGCACCATCAACATCAGCATCTGTCATGATGATAATACGTTCATATCTGAGATCTTTTTCACGATACTTGGAGCGTGTTCCACATCCAAGAGCAAGGATAAGATCGCTAATTGTTTGGCTTGAGTTCATTTTTTCATGTGCAGCACTGGCGACATTTAAGATTTTACCACGAAGAGGTAAAATTGCTTGGTTTGCTCTATTTCTTGCTTGTTTAGCAGATCCTCCTGCAGAATCCCCTTCAACAATGAATAGTTCAGCACCCACAGCATGGTTCTGGCTACAATCTGCAAGTTTACCGGGCAGACGTAATTTACGGACAGCAGTTTTTCGACTTATTTCTCTATCTTGGCGTCGTTTAACACGTTCTTCAGCACGTTCAATAACCCAATCGAGAAGTTTTGTTGCTTCTTGCGGGGAATTTGCTAACCAATGATCAAAAGGATCGCGGATTGCATTCTCAACGATACGCTGTGCTTCAATGGTTGCTAATCGATCTTTTGTTTGTCCAACAAATTCAGGGTTACTGATAAAGACTGAAAGTATTGCGGCTGTTGAAATCATAATATCGTCAGACGTAATAATTGTTGCGCGCTTGTTTCCTATTAACTCAGCGTAGGATTTCAATCCACGCAAAAGAGCTTGACGTAATCCTATTTCGTGTGTTCCGCCTTCTCCTGTAGGAATCGTATTGCAGTAAGATTGCACACAAGAATCACCACCATGCCAAGCAATAGCCCATTCAACGGAGCCATGGCCATTATTTTGTTGTGTTTTGCCAGAAAAAACTTCTGATGTTACTCGATATTCATCTTTTAGTGACGAGAGTAAATAGTCTTTAAGCCCATTGGGAAAATGAAAAACAGCTTTTTCAGGAATATTTTTTGCGCTTTCAAGTATGACGGGATCACAAGTCCAGCGAATTTTTACGCCACCAAAAAGATAAGCTTTGGAGCATGCCATCTTATAGATTTTTTCTGGATCAAAAGCTGCTTTTTCACCAAAAATTTCACGATCAGGATGAAAACGAACGCGCGTACCACGACGATTATAAACATCTCCTAGATCTTCCAATCCAGATTGAGGAATACCGCGTGAGAAACGTTGGCGGTAAAGTTTTCGTTCTCGTGCAACTTC
Organism: Bartonella sp. MR168JLCBS; assembly: GCF_042194175.1. Taxonomy (NCBI): domain Bacteria; kingdom Pseudomonadati; phylum Pseudomonadota; class Alphaproteobacteria; order Hyphomicrobiales; family Bartonellaceae; genus Bartonella; species Bartonella sp. MR168JLCBS. Next base: position 36,798 of record NZ_JBHIMP010000006.1, read on the forward strand.
AACTTCCATATCATCAGAAAGAGCATTGACAACAGAAATTCCTACTCCATGAAGCCCACCCGCAGTTTGATAAGCCTTTCCATCAAATTTTCCCCCTGAGTGGAGTTGTGTCATAATAACTTCAAGAGTAGATTTCTCAGGCATTTGAGGATGATTTTCGACAGGAATACCACGTCCATTATCTGTAACGGTTATATAACCGTTCCTATCTAATGAGACCTCAATAAAATCTGCATAACCCGCAACAGCTTCATCCATTGCGTTATCAATAATTTCGGCAAATAAATGATGAAGCGCTTTACTGTCTGTTCCACCAATATACATTCCAGGGCGTAAACGTACGGGCTCTAAACCCTCAAGCACTCGAATAGAGAGGGCATTATAGTCATCTTCTTGCGTATCTTTTGCACTTTTTTTTGAAATCATCGCTTTTGATTTCATTGGAGACTGCAGAGTGTTTTCTTTTGTATTTACCCGAGATTGGGCTTTATTTAAAACACTAAAAAGATCCTTTTTGTTATCGCTCATAGCGTTTAACTATCTACCTCATAAAATAAAATATTTATTAAAGTAATTTTATGCCTGTTTTTTATTTAAAAATCAATGCACTTAGGAAACATCAATTGTTGGACCGAAAATTTGTTCAAAGGCGTGTTTGAGAGCAATATCAATATCATGCATTGTTACAGGGTAACCTAGATCAAGAAAGCTTGTTACACCGTGGTTTGTAATTCCACAAGGAACAATTCCTGAATAATGGGCTAAATTAGGATTAACATTGATAGAAACTCCATGAAAACTTATCCATTTGCGCACTCGAATGCCAATAGCTGCAATTTTATCTTCGGAAGAAAGATCATTTTGTTTTGATGGGCAATGAGACTGTTTAACCCAGACACCAACGCGATCTTCTCTGCGTTCGCCTTTAATATTAAAGTTTGCAAGCATCTGTATGATCCATTCTTCTAATGCACTAATGAAAGCACGAATGTCTTGTTTTCGGCGTTTAAGATCAAGCATGATATAAGCAATACGCTGTCCTGGACCGTGATATGTAAATTCACCTCCACGTCCTGCTTCATAAACAGGAAATAAATTAGGCGCCAAAAGATCTTTTTTATTTGCACTCGTCCCTGCTGTATAAAGGGAAGGGTGTTCAAGAAGCCAAACTTGTTCATGCGCGGTTTTTGCAAGAATTTTTTCTACACGTTCTTGCATATAACGCAGAGCTTCAGGATACTCAACTAGATGATTACTTATCTTCCATTCAACGGGTGGATTTCCTAGAATTGCATTAAAATGATGTGATAAGTGATTACGATCCGTATGTTTTAATTCAAATGTCATTGGTAATATTTATCTTGATGTTTGAGTTTGTATTGTAATCAGAAAAATAAAAAAAGAACAGGATTAAGAGATAGTTTATAAGAAGTGCAATGAATTTTATTAAAAAAATCATTATGCTCGTTTTACCATCTTCCTGTTGCACCGCCACCACCTGATGATCCACCACCACCTCTGAATCCTCCTCCCCCTGAAGGTCCGCCAAAGATTCTACCAGAACCTCTACCGCTCGCATTTAAGTTTAAAAACCAAGGTGTGAAGACAATACCCAGCCAAAGATACTTTCGTGGACCTATTTTTTTACCAAAAATCATAGCAAGAATGGGCAAACCAACGACTATAAAGAGAATGAGAAACGTGATTGTATTTATAATCATTTCTTCTTTTTCAGCTTGTTTGCGTTGTTCTTCAACATCTTTAGCTTTTTGATTGATTCGAAAAGAAAAATCAGCATCACTTTGTGTGATCACTTTGATAATTGCGTGAACGGATTCGACAATTCCTTTTTGATAATTTCCTTCACTAAAATTAGGAATCATGAAGCTATTAATAATGACAGAGGAAATGGCATCTGTTAGTTCTCCTTCCAGACCGTAGCCTACCTCAATACGTGCTTTGCGTTCATTTGGTGCAATGACGATTAATATGCCGTTATTGATTTGTTTTTGACCTAATCTCCATGTACGAAAAAGAGAATTGCTGTATGTTTCTATATCATTGCCCGAAAGAGTAGGGAGCGTCACAAGAACGATTTGATCTCCTGTTTTCTCTTCGAGTGTAGCTAGCTTTTCCGTTAAATTTCTTTGTGTTGCATGATCAAGTAAATGAGCCATATCGTTGATATGGCCGGTTAAGGGAGGAAACTTAGTGTGTGCGTAAGTGACATTCCCCAATGCAATGATCAAATATAGAATACTCAAAGGAACCCATAAACGTAGAAAAGTACGACGTTGTATAGAGTGTTGAAATATTTTCATTAATTAAAATTAACCTTTGGTGTTTGTTGGCTATCAGTATCGATGGTAAAAGTAGGCATAGGTTTAGCATCACGAAACCATAGCTTTGCCCAAATCATCGTCGGCATTGTTTTGAGTGCAGTATTGTAGGCACGTACTGTTTCAATATAATCGCGGCGTGCAACGGAAATTCGGTTTTCTGTTCCTTCTAATTGTGATTGAAGAGCAAGAAAGTTCTGGTTTGCTTTAAGATCCGGATAGTTTTCGACAACAGCCATAAGCCGCGAAAGTGCACTTGATAAATTTGCTTGATTTTTGAGATATTGCTGCATAACTTCTGGATTATTCAACATATCTGCATTAATGTTGACTTGCGTTGCTTTTGCACGTGCTTCAATTACATTTGTGAAAACGCTTTGTTCATGAGCTGCGTAAGCTTTAACTGTTTCTACAAGATTGGGGATGAGATCTGTACGACGTTGATATTGATTGAGCACTTCACTCCATGCTGCGTGTGCTTTTTCTTCATTTGTTGGTATCGTATTAAATCCGCACCCACTTAAAAATGGGACTAACCATGCCAAAAAAATCACGATTGAAAATTGTTTTAATATTTTAAACATTGAAGAAGTTTGTACGTTTAACATAAAGATGCCTCCACAGATATTTTATGTAATATATAGGGTTTATCTTTTTGGTGGAAAGTATTTTAAATTTTATAAACAGGTATATTTATCAATAAACCGACATCTCTATGCATTTTAGGCACGCTTAAGTGATTTGTTGATATTAAAATAATAATGGTAATATAGAGATCATCTTATAAAAGATCAATGATATTCATATCAATTATTATTACAGAAAATTATATATTTTTGTAGTATTTTTTGTGTTTCACAACGTGCAGATAACAATTGAAAAAGGGAAAAATTTAAGCATCAATCTTATGGAAAGATAGAAGGTAGGGCAGTTCTTATTTTCCCTCCTTTAGAAGTTATGCTTAATACATCGGATAAAAAAGGGTTTTTAATTATGTATGGTAGTAATTGTGAAAGAGGGGAAAATCCTGTGATAGAAAGTGTTCAACGGCAAAGTGAAAAGTTTGATGGATTGGCTAATGATTATGATCGTTATCGTCCTCGCTATCCTCTCACTTTATTTAAAACCATGCTCCATCCTTTTAAGAACAAAAAGCATTTGTCCATTGTGGATGTGGGGGCTGGGACAGGTATCGCATTAGAGGGAATTGTTAAATTTTTAGGAAATGAGCACCAATATCATGCTATCGATGTATCGGCAGATATGATTAAGAAGGGGCGAAGAAAATTTCCTACGGTGCAGTGGTATCAGGGCCGTGCCGAAGACCTATTGCCTCAAATTGGTGAGGTCGATTTTGTCATTGCAGCGCAAGCGTTTCAGTGGACGGATCGTCCTAAGTTGCTTTGTTCTGTTTCAGATCAACTTCGAGTCAATGGTGTCATGGCTGTTATTCAAAATAATCGTGATTTCAAGCATAGTGAATTTCTAGAGGCTTATGAGACATTGTTAGAGAAAATGAGTCCGAATTATTCTCGGTATTATCGTAATTTTGATTTTTTACAGGAAATGAGTGATGGCTTTGGGGTAGATCCAGAAAAGATTTTTTTCCATACGCACAATTGGATGATGATGATCCCATCTGAAGCTTTTATTGGAATGAGCCGCTCTTCAACGCAAGCGCAACGCGCTATTGCTTGCTATGGGGAAGAATATTTGCGGCAATTGGTTGCATTGATAAAGAAATATGAAGTGCAAGGTAATTTGGAGCTTTTGTATCGAAGTGAGCTCTATATGTATGCAGGATAATCCGATATCGATGATTACTTTTGCTCTTTTAGCACATCAGAGTAGGCGGTATTCAGGAGATTAACGCATTATTAAGGCAGATTTTGAGGAGGGAGAGTTTTTTCTTCTTCAGCATTCAAATTGACATCTTATTACATCTTACATCTTATTTTTATTTTAAATAACGGGTTAGCTCGAGCCTTGTGTGGTTTTATTGAAGATGTGCTTTTCAGGTTTCAATATGGCGCTTTAAATACAATTTTAGAAGTGGCAAAGAAGTGGTAAATAAGCTTAATTTCTTCTATGTTGTGATGTGTAAATAAGTTTTTTAATTTTCTATAGAGTTTAATTTTTGCAATCATGATAGATTGTGGCAGCTATCTATCTAAGATTTTTATAAGTTTAGTAGGAATAGCTTAATGATATATCCATTGAGTCCTCCCTTTACGCTTCATACACAAGAATAAGCCTGCACCATCACACACTTTATCATCTCCCAATGTTGCGACAGCCTTTGAGACGGTTCATAAGAGGAGTTTTTAGTTCTTTTTTGTACAGTCTTATCCATACGCCAATTTCGCTTATGACGTGCAAGCGAATGGTTTTGACTGATTCAACGTACACGGATTTAGAATGGGAGAATCTTAAGATGTTCGGCTTTCTCATTCAATATGAATAATGCTAGATTATGATTATAAATTAATGCGTTATCTATTTTTGAAATCCATGACCTTGGTTGTGCTTGTCAATATTTCATTTTCATTTATCGTCAACTAGTCTACTTTTGGATAATGGCTCCATTGTAAGGAATGCCTTTAAGAAAGCATTCTTGTTTTAAAGAGTCGTTATAGTTTTTTTGTTTTATAGGAGGATCAATAATGCTAAACATTATACTTTGATTAAAAAAGAAAGTAAATTATGACTATTATACTAAAACCGAGCGAGGTGACGCTTAGTGAACTTGAAGCTATTTATTTTAATGGTGAAGTGAGTAAACTTCATAATGACACGCATTTAGCTATCGAGAAAGGGGCTCAGCGCATTGCTGAAATTGCTGCTGGAAGTGAGCCTGTGTACGGTATTAATACTGGTTTTGGGAAGTTGGCTTCTATTAAAATTGATGCGGACGATGTCGCTGTTTTACAGAGAAATCTTATTTTGTCCCATTGTTGTGGGGTAGGAGAGCCTTTAGCTGAAAATATTGTGCGTTTGATAATGAGCTTAAAGCTTATCTCTTTAGGAAGAGGGGCTTCAGGAGTTCGTCTAGAATTGGTAAATTTGCTGGAAAATATGCTTGCAAAGGGTGTCATTCCTATCATTCCTGAAAAAGGGTCTGTTGGTGCTTCAGGTGATCTAGCTCCACTTGCTCACATGGCGGCTGTTATGATGGGAGAAGGAGAAGCATTTTTTCAAAATATTCGTATGAGTGGAGCGGTTGCATTAGAGAAAGCGGGATTGTCCCCTATTATTTTAGAGGCAAAGGAAGGTCTAGCTCTTATTAATGGGACGCAAACATCAACAGCTCTTGCACTTGCCGGTCTTTTTCGAGCTTATCGGGCATTGTGTGGTGGATTGCTGGCAGGAGCTTTGACGACAGATGCCATTATGGGATCAACGGCGCCATTTCATCCTGATATCCATATTTTACGAGGACATCATGGGCAGATTGCTGTATCGAAAACATTAGAAAAGCTTGTAGAGGATTCAGAAATTCGTGCAGCACATTTACGTGGTGATGAGCGTGTACAAGATCCTTATTGTATACGTTGCCAGCCACAGGTCATGGGGGCATGTTTTGATATTTTGCTAGCAGCAGCAAAAACACTGATTATTGAAGCAAATGCTGTTACAGATAATCCATTGATTTTAAGGAATGGTGAAGTTGTATCAGGTGGGAATTTTCATGCTGAGCCTGTAGCGTTTGCTGCTGATCAGATTGCTCTTGCTTTATGTGAAATAGGATCTATTTCTCAACGGCGTATTGCTTTGATGGTTGATCCAGCAGTTTCTTATGGACTTCCAGCTTTTTTAGCGTATAATGCAGGTCTTAATTCAGGTTTTATGATTGCTGAAGTAACAGCAGCAGCTTTAATGTCTGAAAATAAGCAAATGGCTCATCCTGCTTCCGTTGATTCAACACCAACTTCAGCTAATCAAGAAGATCATGTTTCAATGGCTTGCCATGGAGCTCGTCGGTTATTGGTAATGAGCGAAAATCTTTTTACACTTATTGGCATTGAAACGCTTGTTGCAGCACAGGGAATTGAATATCGTGCACCTTTAAAAACAAGTGCTTTTTTGCAATCTGTTATGGAATGTTTACGCAGAAATGTTGCTTCTCTTAAGGAAGATCGCTATCTGGCTCCAGATCTTCATCAAGCACATATACTTGTGCGTGAAGGGCACTTATTATCTATTTTACCAGAAACAATTTTTCCTTCACTAGAACCCAAATAATATTTATTTTTGAGTTCAAAAGAGAAGGAGAGACCTAATTATGAGATTTCTTTATACAAAAATTGGAGAGATGATGAATATATCTTTATAATAATTAATAAATATTTTTCCATTTATTGGCTGTTATGTATTGTGTTTATTCACAATTATCTCTTTAATACGCTTATCTTTTGATATAAACTAATTTAGATAAGTTTATGAATGAGTGTATTATATTTATTATTACTTACTAAAATTAATATTTCTATTGAGTATTTCTCTTTTTAAAAGATAGTTTATAATTTTTGTACTTTTAAATCACGAGAAAGGGAAAATAAATGTCTAAAAATCGTCTATTATGTATTTTAATGGCAATCATTGTTTGTTTTTCGCAAATTGTGGAGGCTCACGCGAATTTTTGGAGAGGAAGATCTCAACAGGGTGGTTTTATTGCTATATGGGTACAGGAGAAAGATATTTTTGTTCAGGTAACAAGAGGAGCTATCATGAATGTTTCAGATCAAAGAAGTGGAAATAATAGTCGCTCTCTTGTTGGACCAAAGGTTGAAAAGATGATATTTGCCGCAGTTGCTCTTTTGCTTGGAAAGCTTGTATTTAAAGCGGCTGGAGTTTTTAAAAGATGGGCTGGGGCTAAAATTTCTCACGCCTTTGAGGAATGGCGAGATTCACTTTATCATTGATTAAGCTATATCAATTGGTTTTAAAAATGAGTGCACGTGGTGTTGAATGCAATTTATGATGATGTGACAAACTAAAAAGTATAGAAGGTTTATACGGTATTAATAGAAAGTTTAACGCATGTTTCTCTTGAATACGATGATATCAATTTAAGGTTTTTATTTATAGCCTTGAAAAACACATATGATGAATGGAAGCTTATGCCTCTCATGTAAAACAGTGTTGTTTTTTGCGTACACGGGTTTGTTTTAAGAAAATATTTCCTCAATACTTAAGCTTACATGTCAGGGTTGCATCCGTGACTGGTATAATCTAAAAACTCTCGTGAAAAGTATAAGATTAATAGTGCATCATTATTTTTTATGTTACGAAGATACGAGTTGATACTATCAGATAATCTATTTTCCGAGTTTCGACAGCTTTTTGTATTTGAGACAGTTTATTAAAAGGCATTTTTATTTCTTTCTTTATGTGTTTTTTATTCACACGTCAATCTCGCTTAGAATGTGTAAACGAAAAGTTTTGATTGCTTCAATATGAACAGGTTTGGAAAAGAGAAAATCTTATGATATTGAGGAGCCAATTCAATATATAAAACAATAAATTATCCTTATGAATAAAAATGTTTACATTATCTTGCATTCAATCCCACATTTTCTGCAGAAAAATAGAAAATATAAAAATGAGTTAAATGACAATTATAAAAAATTTTATTATCACGTAATTTCAATAAAATGATACAAAACTTAGGCTATAAAAAGCTGAATCATTCGCAATAAAAGTATTTTTCATTGCCTAGGATAAAGCACCTGGAAGGCTATTGTTGAATGCTTTTAAAGTATATCTTCGAAAGAGAAACATGAGGCTTTATTTATCATAAAGCTGTTATTGTGGTGTGGATTTTCGTCAACATTTCAATAAAGAAGGAAAGTAATGGCACGAAATGAACTGAAACGAGGTATGAGTAAGCGCCAAGTTATTTTTTTAGCTCTTGGCTCTGCTATTGGAACAGGTCTTTTTTATGGGTCTGCACAGGCAATTAAGCTTGCGGGTCCAAGTGTTTTGATTGCCTATTGTATTGCTGGTTTAGCTATTTTTATGGTTATGCGGGCTTTAGGAGAGATGATTATTCATAATCCATTGCCTGGTTCTTTTGCACGTTATGCAGCAAATTACATATCGCCATTAGCAGGTTTTTTAACGGGATGGACATATGTATTTGAAATGATTCTTGTTGGTTTGGCTGATATTACAGCTTTTGCGACTTATATGGGTTTTTGGTATCCTGATGTTGCTCCTTGGGTATGGGCATTTAGTATTACGTTAATTATCACGGGTATTAATTTAGCTGCCGTAGAAGTATATGGTGAACTAGAGTTTTGGCTGTCTTCTATTAAAGTTATTGCTATCATTGCAATGATTATTTTAGGAATAGTAATTATTTTTTGTGGTTGGGGTGAAAGTGCAGTTTCTTCTACTGTTACTGTTCATAATTTATGGAAGAATGGTGGTATTTTTCCTAATGGTTGGTTTGGTTTTTTAGCTTGCTTTAGTGTTGTTGTCTTTGCTTTTGGTGGTATAGAAATCATTGGGATGGCAGTCATGGAAGTTCAAAACCCTCATCAAACAATTTCAAAGGCAATTAATTCTACTCCAGTTCGTATTTTGCTTTTTTATATCATGACGTTAGCTATTTTAATGTCACTTTATCCTTGGAATGAGATTGGTCTTATGGACAGCCCTTTTGTATCCATTTTTGAAAATCTTGGGATTTCATATGCGGCAAATATCTTAAATATTGTTGTTGTTACAGCGGCTATTTCTGCAATGAATAGTGGAATGTATGGTGCTTGTCGCATGATACATGGTTTATCGCAGGAAGGTTATGCTTTAAAGAAGTTTCAATATTTATCAAAAAATGGTATACCAATTTTTGTTATTTTGATGATCTTCGGTATTTTTCTTCTTGGTGCTGTCCTTAATTATTTTTACCATGAAAAGCTTTTTTTTCTTATTGCTGCAATGGCAACATTCGCGACAGTTTTTGTGTGGATGATGATTCTACTTTCACAAGTTTTTATGCGAATTAAGATGCCTAAAGAAGCACAGAATAGTTTAAAATTTCCAATTCCATTTTGGCCAATAGGATCGATTTTTTCTATTTTATTTATGGTTTTTATTTTTATTCTCTTATGGTATTTTGATGAGACACGACCAGTTTTAATTATAGGTTTTAGTTGGATTGCTTGGCTTGTTATTTGTTTTTATGCACTTAAACTTCATAATTTTAAGCAAAAGAAACTGCAATAAAATGTGAATAGAGGTTAAACTCAAAACAAATAGCTGATGTTATCAGGAGAAGAGTTGTTTGATTGTTATTCTCTAAAGATTAGTATAATCTAGATTGAAGAAAATCTGCTCGTTATTATTTTACTTTGGGAGTTTTTGTGAGCCATTGCTTATGGTAATGACCAAATCATATAAATATTAGGCGTTTTTTGATGGTGAGCTCTGCAATCAATATAAGTCTTTCATGTTAAAATGCCTAACAACGCAAATGGATTTTACTAGAGACAAGATTATAGGCAGATATCTTTTTTCAAACGCATTAATGGATTTCTGTTTTACAAGATAAGTTATTGTAAGAATTATTTTTATTGTTTTATAAGCTCTTTAAAAAATTGGTTGTTTAAATTTTGTTGTTTAAGGAACTACTATTGCTTTTAGAAGCGAAGATAAAGTTCTTGATGTATTCTCTTGAAAAAAAGGGTTGGAGTCTTCTGTGTCCTTTAAAAGGATATTTTGGTTGTTATGGGGTAAAGGGGAGAAGTTTTTTATTTCTATTATTTTTTTCTCAAAGAGGATTGGCGTTGGTAGAAAATAGTGGATAATAAAGTCATTGGAGGCATTGTATCATTGTGTTTGCAAAAACTTCAATAAAGAGCAGCAAGGTATCACAATAAAATTTCATAGAAGAGTAAATTAAGAAGAGTAAATTAAAGAGAACAATGAACGTGTGATAGTTTTACGATTCTTGTTGTTATTGCGAGCAAAAGAGCAAGGATCAAACTTATTTTTTATAAAATTGATACGGGAGTAATTTTTATCACAAGTGGAGAAGGACAAAATGCACTCCGCAACTGTATTGTGGTGCAAAATTATTCAATATTATTATAAAAGGTGCTCAAGAACACTACGATCAGCAAAAAAATCATCGGAAAGTGGCTTTTTACACGAGAAATCTTCCAATAGCTCTGAAACGCATATCACAACGATTTCCTCTATCCTTGAGGCAACGGGCAAAATTGATACGGATTTACACGGAGATGCTATGATTATTGTTTCTCATCTGATTTCCGGTCAAGATATCAATGTAATGGGAGAAAGTGTGACGATTGTTGGCATGATAGACCATCATAGCAGCCATTTACAGACGCATGCAACAGGTTTTGATGTGGGTTCAGGCAAAAATTTTGTTTCGATATACGGGAGCGAAACAAAGACAAAAAATAAAGAGAGTTTTGAACATCAAGGCTCTTCTCTCAATGTTAACTGTAATATCAACATTACGCTCAAGAAAAAAGATGTGAGCGTAGTAGACTCTGATCTTGCAGGGGAGGGTATTAACCTTTCGGCAGCGCATGATGTCAATGTGTTTGTGGGTCACAATAATCATAGTTCGAGTACACAGGAAGAGCGCACAGGCTTTGGCTTTCAGTTTGAAAAGAGCAACGGTGCTTCTATTGGTGTTTGGGGTTACGAGTGTGAAAGACAATGGCGATCAATAGGAAAATACCTCCGTTCAATCCTATTTCAAAGTGCGCGGAGATGTGCGGATTACTGCTGATCATGATGTAAACATGAAAGCCGACAAATGTTTCGGCAGAGTGTGATGTCAACGTCGATGCTGGCAATAATATCACGCTTTCGGAAAACTATGATATCTCTAAGACACAAGAGATGCCTGAAAAGTCCTTTGCTGGTGTGACAGGATCTGTCAATGTGGGCATTCTTGGTACCATAAAAGATACAAGAGATGTAGCAAAACGTTTTGCTCATGGGGATGTGAAACACAAAATCGGCAATGGTTTGATTGGCGGACTAAATGGCAATAGAGCAGCGATTGTTCGTGCACATAGCTCCAGGTGCCATAACAGTAGGTAAAGGATTGCGTGACTTTAAAAAGCGTGGCATTCACAATATAGCAAAGAAAACAGATATCTATCTTTTTGGAACAGCTGATAAGGCTCTACCGATAGCGAATCCATTATATGTCGTAAATGATGGCGAAAAAGATCATGTCTACCTACAAAATCATTTACTTAACCCCATTGGTATAGGATTTGGTCACAATCCACCTACTTTTTATAAGGTACCCTCGGAGTTCCCTTATGTATTATTTCCACCAGCAATTCCCATGCGAAAGGAGGGGAGAGCGCTAGGCGGGCTATGATCCTAGAATTGTTATAGTCATGCGCCTTATACGTGTGCAAGGTAGTATGGAACGCTTCATATTATGCCAATTTATTCGATTTTAGATAATTTAGGTTTAGGTTATTTATGGAGAAAAAAATGAAACAAAACTTAAAATTATTAAGTGGTCTCATTCTGTTAAAGGTCGCTGGATATAACATCTACAAGCCCCACTAGGAGTTTTGAGTGCTTGGGAGAAGCTTGGAGCAGACTTTACTGAGGTAGGAAAAGCACTGTTAGAATGTGGCATGCCAACCTCGTATGATGTCTTTCCAGAAAATAAAAAGTTAAGCCTCAATGCAGAGGCTTCCATTGATGCTTGCATGATCCAAGCAAAATTCCACTACAAATGGGGAGGACTATATTGGTGTTATACTTAATAAAGATGAAAACCTCCCCATTTGTCGTCCTAGTGCTGTTATCCCGCAACGAAGTGTCAAGAAGCGTTTGAACAGCTCGTTTTGTAAAAAATATAAAACCGCACCTGAATGCCAGCCTTAATTTTTGCTGGTGATGATCAACAATCACTACCTTCATGTTTCTCATGCCTGTGCGGGGGGGGGGGACTTAATTCACCATTTCAATGCTATTTATTTATGGGTACTACAACTGTAGGCGCAATAATATAAAAATATCTATTTTTGTTGTAATCAAAATATTGATAATTAATTATAGGTATGCTGTTGATAGAATATGATTTTAGTAATAATTTTACCGTATTTTTGATATAATAATAATGGTATAATCTTCGGAAAGGTAAAAATAATAAAGGTTGATAATATCCATCATTGTTTTGGAAATAAAAAAACAGCATGTAAAATAATTTATAGATTGTTTCGTAATATCAAAATTACTCAAGGATAGGAAAATGAAGCATATTTTAAAATTATTAAGCGGGATAACTTTATTTGTTATGGCTGGATGTTACGAAGAGCAGCCTTCTCGAACAGCCGTAGATGCATGGGAAAAGCCCGGCGCAGATCAGCTTGAGATCAAAAAAGCTCTGTTGGAATGCGGAGTGCAGCATTTTGATGGTCGTCTTGATACAGAAACAAGTATGGATGAGAAATTCAATGCTGAGGAGGCAGAGAATGCATGTATGATCCAAGCAGGTTTCCGAGATAAATTGGGAAGGGTGAAGTGGTGTGAGAAATATGAACATCTTCCAATTTGTCAGCCTGATGCAGTTATTCCTCAGCGAAGTGTAGAGAGGCGTTTGAATAGTCCTCATTGTAAAGAGCATAAAGAACAACCTGAATGTCAACCTTAGGTGTTGATGTTTCTGTAATCAATAATTCTCGTGTTCTTTTTCTCGCATGGGGGGGCGAGGTTGCTTTTTTAATGTACTAGCCATATTGCATGCGAAAAAATACTAGCAAGCTTTTCAGCCTTTCTATCGTAAATATTGAAGGAGGGGAAATGAAAAATATTGAAATTATTGAGTGTTATAATTTTATTAAGCGCTGCTGGATGTGTTAGCAAATCTCCCCCAATCGATCTTGGCATTATGAGAAAAGTCCAATGTCAATAAATCTACGATCTCACAAGCACTGTTCAAATGTGGCAGGCAGCCGATCTACGCTTTTCCTGAAAATATGGATTTGTGTGCAAGTGAGTTTGCAGCAATTTATGAATGCATGACTAAAGAAGGTTATCGATACAAATCGTAACATTCAAAGAGAATTTATTTTTTATCAGTATCACAAAGTGATTCATTTTTAGCCAATTTAATGGTAGTAAGGTATCAGCAGGCTATAGATAATGATATTTTTGGTGTAACCAATTAGACGAAAAAGATGTTACGTCTTGATGAATAATAAAAAACGCTAGTAAATAAAAAAAGCTTTGCACAAGTGATTATCAACAGTAGAATATTCATTTTAAAGCAATAATTGAATGAAAATATTAAACGGAAGAAGAGAGAAATACGGCTCTTTTGTCTCAATATAATTATATTCAGCAGCTACGAGATTAGCAATAGTGTTGTTGTCAGATGATGATAGCGGAGGATAGTGAGTTGTTGTTTAGAGAAATTTATTCAATATAAAGAATGGTAAATAATAGCTTTTCTAAAATATCTTCTTTAACGATAATAAACAGATAGCTTTCATAAAACTGATTTTGATGAAATTTTATTTTGGTGTTTTTTAATTTCAAGATGGTGAGTGTTTTACTGTATTTTAGATTTTATCAAAAGATCTAAAGTATTATACAAGTAATTTTGATATAAAGATCTTTTCATTTTATGATATTTTTTTGAGATAATATATTTATAAAGTATTACATTTATTTATTCAAATTTTTTATTAGATATCTAGCATTTTTAATACAGAAACTGTGTACATTAGCTTATACATTAGTGTGCGATTTTTTATTTTTTTGTTGTAGTTGAAGAAATGATGCTGTTATAGCTTTCATATACTATATCTCATTATGTCGTGTTTTTATTAAAACGTTTTGATTGTTTAGATCTTAAAAATTATTCTCATTTTGTTATATTTTTATTTTTCGGTGGTGAGATAAATTGAATATTATATCTCTTAAAAATTTGCATTTTTTCGCGTTTTTTTGAGATTAGTTTTTTTGCATTTCGTATTGCAGTTCTCAGTGGTTCTTGGGATGTACTCTTTAAAAAGATTGTCATCCTAAATGGTATTTTTAAACTTTTTGTTCTTTCTTTACATAAAATACAAAACATATTATGAAACGCTATAATTTATCAGAAAAAATAAAATAATTTTGTTTGTTTTATTCTTATTGTGCTTAATTCGTGGTTTTATTTTTTGCCAGCATTTTTTGTTTTGTTGAAAAAAAGAAAGTTTTGAAAAACAATGATAACCAAGGTATCTAACAATCACTTGTATTTGTGTGTTTTTACAGCAGCTATTTTTTCTTTTTTATTAAATATAAATATTGAGGCGCATTCTCATGCATTTGTATCACTGTTATGTGACGAAAACAAATTGCCTTATAAATGCAGTGATGGTGTAAAGCATACAATTAGTGATAAAGTATATAAGTTCACGGTACCTGTTAAAGAAAAGAATGGGGAGGGTAGTTCTCTCATGTTGCCTGCTGCTATAGTAGTGCAGGAGCCAAATACAGTTATTCAGGCAATGCGTGTAGAGGTTGAAGCTACTGCGGGTATAGAAGATATTTATGGTGTTTCTGTATCACAAGGGGGAAGAATTGTTTTGAGTGATTCAGCTTTTAAAAATGTGTCAATAGGTCTTAAAGCTGATAGTGGAATGATTGAGGTTAATCGTGGAACAATTGAGGCTTCTCAGATTGCAGCTTATGCAGAGAAGCGAGGAGCATCTGTTACGTTAACGAATACAAAAATTAAAGTGGAAGGTTTGGGTATCGGTCAAGAGAGTGCTCTTTTCGTTAGGGCTGATGCGGGTATTCAGATGAAAAGCGGATTTATTGATGTGAATGATGCTGCTGCGCTTTATGTGGGGAGAGGGGGGAGTGCGACTTTAGATGGTGTTACCATTACTTCAAAATATCAAAAAACAGAAGACAATGAAAATACAAATAAAAAGATTGCACATACAGTTTTCAATGTAAAACATCAGGGCTCTGTTTATTTAAAAAATACTAATATTATTTCTACGGATGTTCATGTTTTAACAGTTGGACAAGATTCTAATACACTGTCCAATAATGGCAGGGAAGGAAATATTTTAATTTCGCGGGTTAATATTGAAGATTCAACAATTAAAGCAATAGGTAACAAACATGGTATGTATTTTGAGAGGGATGGGGAAAATAATGCGTATGAACAGGGGTTTGTCTTTTTGAAAAGGACGATTTTTGAGGTTCCAGATGGGACAGCTGTTCATAGTAATAACAGTCGTAGTTATATTGGAGTAACAGAAGGTACAAAAATTTTTGGTGACTTATTATTAACAGTTGAAAAGGGGGGGGCTGTAGCGATTTTGGCTGATTCTTCTTCATTGATAGGAGGGACTCGTGTTGCCGATAATTCTATTGCTGAGCTTTATTTGACAGGGGGATCAAAATGGTTTTTGACAAAAAGAAGAGAGATAGATTCGCAAGTTGCAAACCGCACAAATTCATTTATTTCATTTGTAAAAATTTCTGATAGTTTTATTGCTTTTGAGACTCCAATGTTTCAGGAGTATCAGACACTTCATATTGGGAAGGGAGAAAAAGAAGTTTATAGTGCGCAAGATAGGGCAGATATTTATCTCAATACACATTTCAGTAGTGAGGGTTTGCTCGATAATAAAAAGACTGATCGGCTTTTGATACATGGCGATGTTTCTGGAAAAACGACAGTTTATGTGCAATTTGTTGCAGGAAATCAGGGGGAGATAGCAACCGGTGAAAATGCTCATAGTATTTCACTTATTCAGGTTTCTGGAAAAGCGGCAGAAGATTCTTTTCAGTTAAATCGTGCTTATATTGCATTAGAGGGGTTGCCTTATCAATATTATCTTCATGCTTATGGTCCAAATTCTACGCTTGGAAATGTACAAATTTCTCAAAGATTGGTTGAAGGAAATGGAGATTTTTGGGATTTTCGCCTTGAAAGTAAGTATATTCAGCCTTCTTTGGGAGTGTCTGTTATCCCTCATTCTGAGTTAAAGGTCAGAGAGGTTGTTCCACAAGTTCCAACCTATCTTTTGTTACCAAATGCTTTGTTTCATATTGGACTCATGGATATCAGTAATCAACAAAAGGAATTGCAAGTTACGCAGTCTATTCCTCGCAAATTATTAAAAGTTGAAGGGAATTTTGCTTTATCTGTCCACGGTTATGGTGGGAGTTATCGTTATGTCTCAGATCTTTCTACACTTAAATATGGGTACGATGGTAATGTTGATTATAACGCTATAAAAACAGACATTTTGCTCAAAACAATAGAGAGCGCATATAGTATGACATCTTTTGGGATTATGGGAACCTATGGAAAGCTTTCCTTACAACCTCGTAACGTGGAACAAAGCCAAAAGAGTACGTTTAATAAATGGTCATTTACGACATACGGTAGTGTGAAACACAACACTGGTTTTTATGTAGATGGTCTTTTATCTTATGGTTTGTTTAAAGGGGATGTGCTTACCCATGCTTGGGGTAAAACGGCGACATTAAAAGCAAATCCTTTGAACGTTTCGTTTTCTGCTGGTAAAGTGTTTATGACAGGATATGAAGATCTTATTTTTGATCCGCAACTCCAGCTTATTTATCAACATCTTCAATTTGATAAGTTTCGTGATATTGATGGATTTGATGTTGAGATGAAAAAAATAGGTCAATGGTTGGTGCGTATTGGGGGGCGTTTAAATAAAACATTTTCAGCATCTGAAAAGGATCGTACCATTTGTTTTTATGGTAATATTCATCTTTCTAATCGTTTTGGTAAAAAACAATTTGTTCATTTTAAAGATGTTTTCCAGTTGGGTTCTTTTGGTTCTTCTTTAGAAACAGGTTTGGGTATTAATGCGCAGTTTTCTTCTAAAGTTACACTTCACAGTGATCTTAGCTATCAGCATAGGTTAACCAAGGCTGGTTTTTCTGGAGTTCATTTTTCTGGTGGTTTGCGCTATCATTTTTAATAAATCGTTTTAAAAATAATAAATGTGATTTTTAAAGTTTTGTTTTATTGTCGAGATTAAAACCATTGATGGTGCAGAATTTTAGTCCCTTCTTTTAATAATGGTATCATGTGTTTTAATAAGTATCAAAGGATCACGTTGATGTGTTTTTTATCCGATTGATAAAGGTGCTTAAATGCTTCAAAAAAAATTGACAATGAGACTGTAAATCTATTTGTGTTATTTGGGCTATAAATATTGGGGATGTATTCGTCATCAGCTTTTTAAAATAGTAGCATTATTATCCTATCATGCTGTAAAGTACTGTCATTTGAGGTCGCTGATATCAATCATGAAAGGCAGGGAGTATTGGCCTGCTGATTAAGAGCTTTTGCTGTTGAGGAAAGGAGGGGATTTGAAAAATATAGAGCTCTATCGTTTCGTGTTTTTATGCTTTAAAATTTTGTAAAAAGCGTTTTTGAAGCTGTTTGTATCAATCGCATTATTGTAGGTGGATAATGAGAAAAGTGGTAAAGCGTGAATACTTTTAAAATCAAATGCAACATCTTTAGTTCTTATAAGGATAAATCCTTAAAAAAAATGTTCTAATGACTGTATTGAATATATGAACAAGATCATGTCTTATTTGTGAAATAGATATGAAATATAACTTTTAAATTAGAGTGGAGGCGGTAAGATCTTTCTTTTCTTCTTTGAGATATGGGGAGAAGAAATTGGTCGTATCAAAAAAGTCGTTTATAAGTTTTCATTATTGTTTCAAATATAGAAATATTGAAGAGCTTTTATTAAAATGGGGTGTAAAAGTAGGTCATATCTTCCTCAATTCTTGGTTTTTGAAATATGCATCTTTAATGGGAAAATGTTTGCAAAGTTTTAGGCAATCGCATTCGCATTGTGACTTCATTTGTATCGATAAGATTTATATCAAAGTTGAGCGTCAGTAGAAATATCTTTATCGGACTATTGATAAACATGGTGTTTCCATATGATGCTTAAGGTGTCATCGAGCCATTTGTGGTAATTGCGTGCTTCTTCGTTTGAGTCATGAACAGAGAAAATAAAACCAGGATATCCACCGAATGCTGGTGGAGGTGGTGAAATATGATCGGTTTCAAAGAAAATGATAGTTCTAGCAGTTAGTGGATGCTGTGCAACCTTATCTAGACCTGAAAATCCGGAAAACCTTCCATGACCACGAAGAGGAATAATGTAATTTGCCGCCACTTTTTCAGCTGGGAGTATATCGGGAAGGTCTAAGTTTTGTTCAGCTAAAGCGGCATTCATACATAGTTTTGCAAATGAAATCCCTGTACCTTGCTCCACAATAAAATGGGAAACACCTGACCCACCTATACGAGCGCCGATCTCAATTACATAAGGTAAGTTATTAGCATCTAAGCGTAGCTCTACATGGGCAGCTCCCATGTTTATACCAAGAGCTTTAACTCCAGAGCATGCAGCCTCACATAAAGCAATAATTAAAGGATCATCTATATCATAGCGTTGACGATAAATTGTTTCTTCGAACCATGGTCCTTCAGGCTGTCCCTTGTCTCCAATAGCTAGAATATGCACACCTGCTGCATCGACAAAGCATTCCACAACAAATTCTTTTCCTGGTAAATACTGTTCTACTACTAAACCTAAAGATTTATTGTTATCGTTGAAACGTGCCATATCTTTATGCTGAACATTCCATACCGCTTTGATGAGATCAGGAAATTCTTCAGAATTTTTAGCTAACATTACGCCTATACTACCGGCTCCAGAAACGGGTTTAATGACTAGCGGCCAGCCTAAAGTATGAGCTTGTGATAGATCTTCTGGATTATCTATATAAAAAAATCTTGGTGTTCTCAGCCCTGCTTTAGCAAAAGCTTGACGCATTAGATATTTGTTTCGGGTTAATGCCGCTACTTCTGGCTCAATACTGGGAGTATTGATTTTTTTTTGCAGCTAAAGCTGTCCATAGGATGGCTTTTTCGAAAAGGGTCATAACTCCACCAATATTGCGTTCTTTCACTCCGGCTGCAAAAGCGTCTAGGGCTAACTCTGGATTATCAAAAACAGGAAGTTGCCAAGTTGAGGTTACTGCCGCTGGTAGCTGAATAGGTGCACTTTCAGCAATATCATAAATCATTATTAATTCGATGTTAGCTGCTTTTGCAGCTTCAAATATAAAGGGTATTTTTGTATTACGCTGACATACTAACGCCAGTTTTTTCATTTTATTTTTTCCTTATAATTTAGAATTTTTGGAACGGTGTTTTAGTTGCTATCCAGATACTTTTGACGCGTCTATAAATTAAGAGTATTATCCCTATAACAACTACAATCATAGCAATTATTTTGAGAGCACTTAGAGAAGTGCTCGAACCGATTATCCGTTCACATGCTACGACTGCAAAAGGAGCTAATACGCCGATAGTATTGGTGTATAATACGTCTCTTTCGGCTAAAACTTTTTGGTACAATACGTAACCTAGTGATGATAAAAAAGCTCCTAAAATCAATATCCTAAGTATGTCTTCTAACTTAAGATATAAGAGTGGGGCAGGATCAAAAATAAATAATGGCATAAATGATGCTGCAGAAATTGTCGTGATCCAAGCCAGTGAGGTGAGCAAAGGTAGATTTTCAAGATAACGTTTAGACAATAAGCCATAAGCAGAGTAAGAAAGTGCTGCTGTTAAGGCAAGAGCTATTCCTATTAGGCTGTAATATCCACCCTCTGCACTGTTTATATTAAATGCTATAGCTGCTACACTGACAATTATCATACCGATAAGTTTTAACCATGAGAACGTAAGGCTATTCGTCAGTGCACCCAATATGTAGGTAATACCTAGAATAGTAGCGAGAGCCATAGTTAAATCACTGGCTTTGAGCGATTTTAATGCACCAAAGCTGCATACAAAATATAACGAGAATCCTAACACTGATAGAATTAAAAAAGAAGGTATCATGGAAAGCAATGGTAGGGATCTGAAAACAGCTTTCTCACGAAATACTGCAATCAGCCATAAGGTGGCAGCGGTGGCAAACAACCTAAGTCCAACCGCATGCATGACGGGTATATTGCTAACCAAATTCTTAGATAATAACCAACTTATGGAAAACAATGCTAGAATGGCAAAAGTAAATAATAGTAACCGTCCTTTTATAAAACTCAATGATTTAATCCCCTAATCACTCGCTGTGCATAATATGATGTTGAAAAATTAAATCGTGACTGTGAAGTTTGCGGCTTACCAAGATTATTTTGGATATAATCCTTAGCTCTTGCCAAATAAGCGTCATCATCTAATGTTTCAAGTGCTTCTATATCTGCTATCATCAATATTATTACTTTTTCAAGACGCTCCAAATCAAATTGAAGATAACCTTGATTTGTTTCAATCAATGCTTTGTTCCGCGTTAACATTTCAAAAAGCAAGATCCCTGTACCAGCATCGAATGTCATATGCTGATCAGAATCTTTTGGATAACGGAATATGCGTTCTAATAGGATAAATTCAGTTATTTCTTTCCAAAATTTTGGATGATTTTGTAGCATAATACGCACTGTAATTAAATCAACTTTAGTTTCTTCTAGAAGACCTGTGAACCAATTTAATTTTATATACAGATTTTTATCTAATGGCCGCGGTCCAGTATGATGTGCATAGTCATGGTAATAGCCCCACGAACAGCGAGCATCGTAAATGTCTTCTTTAGATAAGTTACGACTATGCAATTGACCGAACAGAAATTTACTATCTCGACCGAGTAAACGTTCAGCTTCCACAATTGTTTGCTTGTTGTAAATATCAAAGAATTTACTGAAAAAAAACAAAGCAAATGCTTGCTTATCAATTTTCTTAGCAGTCGCTACAGATTCTGGGAATAGAACAATGCAATTGCCTTCTAAAAAACCTCTTGACGCTATTCCCATTTTTATACATTGAAATGGTGATACATAATTATTTGTATATTTTGAGGCGTCAGCAAGATAGTCCGTTTCATGACGATATCCTGTAACTAATTCCAGCCGGAATCCTTCTGGATCAGGTCCATTTGTTGCACGCATTGGAGCCAAGAAAAACAAGGGAGCATCTGGTAATGGGGCTTTGAAAGCAGCCAAAGTGTTATCAAATTTAGGAGGGGTCGTTAAACCGCTGATCATCCACTGATGAAGATCATCAGAAATGGTCGCTAAAAGTTTTGGAGATAATCCGTCAAGAATATTGGCATGGTGGTTCAGCAGAGTAATCAATTCATTGATCATATTACTATCTACCGAAGTTGGTTCCTTAATGCTCCCATCTCGTTCTTGGCGCATACGGAATTTGTCAACCAAGTTAACAATGGAAAGAAGCGCTTCAGATTTTTTCATGATTAGTTGACTTTAGTGAGTGGAGCAAAAAGGCCATTGGCACTTGTCCAAAATTTTCGACAATACTCAGCCTATAGCGATTTGCCGCAACCGATGTTGTGATACAAGCATCGGCTTTTTCAGCCTTACAAAGAACGGCTGCATCAGCATTGCTGTTGGCAAATACTTTGTCATATTGATGAGCTACCAGAGATTGCGGGGCAGGATGAGTCGCTACGGTTTTAATTTCATCAATGTTATTGCGTTTAGCTAAAACCATAGAGTGAGTAGGCATGATAAAGCTGTCAAATAATTGCATATTACTTAAACGGGTAAATATGAGTGTATGCAAATCAGGGTAAGCAGCACAGCTTAAGAGATATCCATCCTTTTTCTGAGCAAGTTCATTAAAGGCTCTTTTAAGAGTTGCGTATAAGATAATACGTGATTCTAAATCAGCGGAAGAAATATTTTGATTGTGATTGTCAAGCCACTATTGTGCTGCAGCTGTGCAGTTAGTATCTGTAGGACCAAGTGTATAGATAAAAGTATTATTTTCAGATTGTATGACTTATATACTTTTTAAGTATAAGAATATATTTAATATAGTGCAATATGTGAAGTATATCAATAAAAATAAGTTAAATAATTTAGTGATTTACAAAATATATGTATATGTGAAAGAAAATTGTGATATAATTTAGCCTTATCATTATCCTATTATGCCATAAAACATCGTCGTTTAGGATAGTAATTGAGCAGGAAAAATTCTATGCAGGGTATTTATTGGATATGTTAGAGAATTATTGGAATGGTTAAGCGAAGGTGAATGACACGTAAACCGTACTGCTCTATCATTTTTTTGATGATGAACTTTTTTGTTTTAATATTTTGCAAAAATTGTTTTTGAAGCTGTCCGTATCGATAACATTATTGTAGGTGGATAATGAGAAAAGTGGTAAAGCGTGAACACTTTTACAATCAAATTCAATATATTCAGCTTTTTAATTAAGATAATATTTTAAAAATTATTCTATAGTCATGACTGTATTGAATATATGAAAAGATATTATCATTGTCTTGTTTGTAAAAGAAACATGAAATATAACTCTTAAATCAGATTGGGATTGGCAAGGTCTTTTTCCTTCTTTGAGGCATGGGAAGGTCGGATTAAATTTTATTAAAGTATATAAAACATTCGTTTTCTTGAAAAGATCAGAGGTAAACAAATATGCGTGAGATTTTGGATCATTTTGATATGCCAGATTTTGGATCATTTTGATATGCCATTGAATAAGAATAAAAAGAGTTCTGTTCAAAAGATTCAAAATCTTTCATGTCAGCCGCACCCAAAACGATTTTATAGACAAGTGAAGATTGCTTGTGAGGAAGGGAGTTTTACTATCTTATTAGATGAACGTCCCGTTAAAACGCCTGCAAGGCGTCGTTTTCATGTGCCAACAGAAGTGTTTGCTGAATACGTTGCTCAAGAATTTGAGAGCCAAAAGCACGTTGTTGATCCTGTAAAAATGCCGATGACGCGTTTGGTTAATACTGTTATTGATGGTATTGCTGATGATATGCAGGTTGTTTTTGAAGATTTATTGCGTTTCGTTGCGTGTGATATGATCTTTTATCGTGCACAGACACCTAAAGAGCTGGTGCAAAAACAATCTGAACAATGGGATCCTTTATTAGATTGGGCAGAAAAAAAACTGGGTTCAAGGTTTTATTTGACAGAAGGGCTGATGCATGTGGAACAATCACCAGAAGCACTTCAAGCTGTGAGTTATTATTTACGTAGCGTTGAGTCTCCTTATATGCTTGCTGCACTTCATATGATGACAACCTTAACGGGATCTGCTCTCATTGCTCTTGCTGTTGCTGCAGGAAATATTGATGCTGATCATGCTTGGTCTATTGCTCATTTAGATGAAGATTGGATGATGGAACAATGGGGAATAGATAAAGAAACAATGGTGCGTCGTGCTCATAAAAAAGTTGAATTTAAGGCTGCGGCTACAATTGTTACAACTTGCTTATAGGGGTAAATCTTTTATTTACGTGCATTCTTTTCGCTCAGAGTATTTTTGTGACTTTTTGAGGATTGATTTTTACTTTTTCAAGTCCAGGAAATAGTTCATTGGTTATGTTTAAGAGCGTTTCGTCATTACCGCGGATAAAATACCATTGGTTATCGTGAAGTAGGGCAATAATTTCAGTGTGAATAGAGCACTTTTTTCCAGCATTTGTTGTGGTTACAAGTTCCACGGGTATAACAAAATAAGGGGTGCCATTATCAAGTGTACCTTCACGTTTTTGTTTTTGGTCAATGTTGATCGTTTCAATCTTGTAACTTTCTGCCAACCGTTCTATTTGGCTTTTCATGATTTGTCGAAATTGTGATTGACTAAGATTTTTTTTGGCGGTTAAACGGTTGATGATTTGGGGAGGAATAGCATTTAAGATGGCATTTGCATCGGCATTTTTAAGTGCTTTACTATAAGCGGATGTCGCTTTTTCAAGGGCAGTGAGTTTTTGATTGGTTATTGTATATGCTTGAGTTGTTGATGTGATAAAGACAATGCATAAAAGAAGGGGAACGAGAAAACAAATTCGCGGCATTAGAAACCTTGTTAATTCATTTGAAGAGATTCAACACATTATAAAGGAAAAGCAGATGAGCAAAAAGCCTCTTGCGCTTTTGCATGAGAAGAATATCCACAAAAATGGAGGCTTTTGCCTCCATTTTAAAAATCAAAAGAATGCGTATTGATTGTTTAAACAGAATAGTACATGTCAAATTCAACAGGATGGGGTGTTGTTTCGTAGCGCAAGACTTCTTGCATCTTTACTTGAATGAAGGAATTAATCTGATCATCATCAAAAACGTCGCCAGCTTTAAGAAAGCCACGATCTTTGTCAAGTGCTTCAAGCGCTTCACGCAGACTTCCTGAAACAGTAGGGATTTCTTTGAGTTCTTTCAAGGGAAGATCATAAAGATCTTTATCCATAGCATGTCCGGGATGAATTTTGTTTTTGATGCCATCAAGACCAGCCATTAAAAGTGCTGCAAATGCCAAATAGGGATTTGCTGTTGGGTCTGGAAAACGAACTTCTACGCGTTTTGAATTTGGTGAGGAGCTCATTGGGATACGGCAAGATGCAGAACGATTACGTGCTGAATAGGCAAGAAGAACAGGGGCTTCATAACCAGGAACCAAACGTTTATAGGAGTTTGTGGATGGGTTGGTAAAAGCATTGATTGCTTTTGCGTGCTTAATAACACCACCGATAAAAAATAAACAGGTTTCTGATAGTCCGGCATATTCATTTCCTGCAAAAATGGGTTTGCCATCTTTCCAAATGGAGATGTGAACATGCATTCCAGAGCCGTTATCACCAAAAACTGGTTTTGGCATGAAGGTTGCTGTTTTCCCATAACTGTTTGCTATTTGATGTACAACATATTTAAAAATTTGCATCTTGTCAGCCTCGCGAACGAGTGTATCAAAACGAATACCCAATTCATGTTGGCCTGCTGCTACTTCGTGATGGTGTTTTTCGACCTGTACGCCCATATCTTTGAGTGCTGTGAGCATTTCAGAACGCATATCTTGGCAGGAATCAATCGGCGGAACAGGAAGGTAGCCCCCCTTTATTCGTGGGCGATGTCCTAGATTGCCTGTTTCATATTCCGTATCATCATTGGAGGGAAGTTCACTTGAATCGAGTTTAAACCCTGTATTGTAAGGATCCGTTTTATAGCGCACATCATCAAAGATAAAAAACTCTGCTTCTGGACCTACATTGATTGTATCTCCAATGCCTAAAGATTTCATATAAACCTCAGCCCTTTTGGCAATAGAACGAGGATCTCTACGATAAAATTCACCAGAGACAGGATCAAGTACATTACAAAATATGACCAAAGTAGATTGAGCAAAAAAAGGATCAATATGTGCTGTTTCTGGATCTGGCATTAAAACCATGTCAGATTCATTAATTGTTTTCCAACCAGCAATTGAAGAACCATCAAACATGACACCATCACTAAAAGTATCTTCGCTGATCTCTGCGATATCCATTGTAATGTGATGCAATTTTCCTCGTGGATCAGTAAAACGTAAATCAACAAAACGGATTTCGTTGTCTGTAATCTGTTTGATAATATCTGATGCGGTTGTCATATTCAATTTCCTTAATATGGCGTTGAGATAGATAAAAAAGTGAATTTTCTCGTTATTTATTAAAGGGCATCGATACCGGTTTCGTCCGTGCCTATACGAATGGCATCATCAATGGAAAAGACAAATATCTTTCCATCTCCTATATGTTTTGTTTGAGCTGCTTTACGTATTGCATCAACAGTTTGTTCTAGTTTTTCATCGGACACAACAATTTCAATCTTTACTTTAGGTAGAAAGTCAACAACATATTTCGTGCCACGATAAAGTTCTGTATGTTCCCTTTGACGACCAAAACCTTTCGCTTCTGTTACTGTAATACCATGTAACCCAATTTTTTGAAGCGCTTCTTTCACTTCATCAAGTTTGAAAGGTTTTATAATGGCTTCAATTTTTTTCATGCTGAAATTATCTCCAACGTTATTTTGTCTTTTTAGACTGCATCACATTATATTGACAACTGTAAGATGTCCAACAGATACTTTGTGCACAAAAAGTCGAAAATAATGACACTCTATACTCTTTTAGGAGAGTTTCTTTTGTAGAATAAAGTCAAATACTGTTTTTTTGGAAAAAATCTTACAATTCTTGTACAAGAATTAAAATAATATAATAAAAAAGTTTTGTTTCTTTTTTGTTAGATAATACGTTGACTTATAATGATAATTCGACGTTTTCTACACTGAATGAGAAACTCTAATAGCGTAAGATTTTCTCATTTTAGATCTTTTTATCGTCAATCAATCAAAACGATGCCTTTGTATATCATGAATAGTACGAGTGTGTGGATAAAAATATTTGAAAAAAATAAAATGCTTTTTATGAAAGCTTTCGATAACTAAAGGTTTTACAATATTAGGGAGTAGGGGAAGACAAATATTGGAAAAGATGGTGGTGTACAATAATGGATTTCTCATTATAGCATTAGGTGCCGTCGTGAAATGGGCTTGAGAGCGTTGAGAAATATTTCTTTAAAACAGATGTGTGAATTGGCAACGCAAATATATTTTGTTTGGGGCGTTTTGTCTCTTCGTGAGGAATGTGATTCCATTAAGGAACGCGATAAACAAAAGCGTGAAGCAATGGGCACTCTTTATTATAAGATACTGCTGCGGATGCCTTTGAAAATCGTAAAGATAAATTAAAAGGAGATGTAAAGATAGGAACTTAATTTATCCCCTTAAAACTTCGTATTCTTTCCAAATTGGGCTGTTTGGCCGTTTCAGATATAAAAAAACAGAGAATAAATACGCAATTATGCGCGCGTTCCTATGGGCAATACGAAAACTGAAACAGCTTATAAAGCGCTAACTTGTTTCAGTCTTTGCTTTAAACATGTTGCACCACTGGAATTTAGGTGTTGGTGTTTACAGGTAACAATAAAAGTACAGGCTTTGTTCGTATGCTGTATTTACAATGGAAAGCGTTTTTAAGAATTGGAATTATAGAGAGAGGGGCGCAGTAAAACATCTTTTAGAAATTTTCCAGTATAGGAAGCGGGAACCTTAATGATGTCTTCAGGGCGTCCAATTGCAACAATTTCGCCACCACGATCTCCACCTTCTGGTCCTAAATCAATAATCCAGTCGGCTGTCTTTATAACATCAAGGTTATGTTCAATGACTATAACTGTGTTGCCTTGCTCGACTAGTTCATGCAGCACTTCAAGAAGTTTGGAAATATCGTGAAAATGTAAACCTGTTGTTGGTTCATCCAAAATATAGAGTGTACGTCCTGTTGTTTTACGTGAAAGTTCTTTCGCAAGTTTCACACGTTGTGCTTCCCCACCAGAAAGTGTGGTTGCTTGCTGTCCTACTTTTATGTAACCTAATCCTACTTTAATGAGAGTTTCCATTTTATTATGAATAGCGGGAATAGCTTGGAAAAATTCCTCTGCCTTTTCAATTGTCATATCCAAAATATCGGCTATAGACTGTCCTTTGAATTTTATTTCTAGTGTTTCTCGATTATAGCGTTTTCCTTTACAGACATCGCAAGTAACATAGACATCGGGTAAAAAGTGCATTTCAATTTTTATGACTCCATCACCTTGACATGCTTCGCAACGTCCTCCTTTAACATTAAATGAAAAACGCCCAGCTTTATAACCACGGGCTTTTGATTCTGGAAGATCGGCAAACCACTCACGAATCGGTGTAAAAGCGCCTGTATAGGTTGCGGGATTAGAGCGTGGGGTGCGTCCAATGGGGGACTGGTTGATATCAATGACTTTATCAAGAAATTCTAATCCTTCAATTTTGTCATAGCTGGCAGGGCTGTGATGAGAGCCCATGATATGATGTGAAGCTGCTTTGAAAAGCGTTTCAATAAGAAATGTTGATTTTCCTCCTCCAGAAACACCGGTTACGCATGTGAAGGTTCCAAGAGGGATGTTCGCATTGATATTTTTGAGGTTATTTCCCTTGGCGCCGATGATTTTAAGTGTTTTCATTTTTGATATTTTGCGTCGCTCAGCGGGTATTTTAACAGCCATTTTTCCTGAAAGGTATTGCCCTGTGAGAGAGGCTGAATTTTCTATAATTTCCTGTGGTGTCCCTTGCGCTATGATTTCTCCACCATGAACGCCCGCGGCAGGGCCCATATCGACAACATAATCTGCTGTGAGAATAGCATCTTCATCATGTTCAACAACAATAACTGTATTGCCAAGATTGCGTAAATGACGCAGCATTTCCAAAAGGCGTTCATTATCGCGTTGGTGTAAACCGATAGATGGTTCATCTAAAATATAAAGAACGCCTGTAAGACCAGAACCAATTTGGGATGCTAACCGAATGCGTTGGCTTTCTCCACCTGAAAGCGTTCCTGAATTTCGAGACAAGGTAAGATATTCCAATCCTACATGATTTAAAAAAGCTAAGCGTTCGCGAATTTCTTTTAAAATACGTATGGCGATATTACGTTGTTTTTCTGTGAGATATTGATGAATATTGGCAAACCAATCATCTGCCTTTAGAATAGAAAGATCTGATATTTGCCCAATATGCATTCCGTGGATTTTTACAGCAAGTGCCTCTGGTTTTAAACGATAACCATGACAAGCTGGGCAAGGCGAAGAAGACATATAACGTTCGATTTCTTCTCGAGACCAAGCAGAATCGGTTTCTTTCCAGCGTCTCTCCATATTGGGGATGATTCCTTCAAAAGGTTGGGTCGTTTTATGCGAACCAGAATTATTTTTATAGATAAAAGAAATTTCATCTTTTTTTGTACCGTAGAGAATAGCCTGTTGTGCTTCATTAGAGAGTTCACACCATTGATCTGTGAGTTTGAAACCGTAAGCTTTTCCTAATGCTTCTAAGGTTTGTCTATAATAAAGTGAATCCGATTTAGCCCAAGGAGCAATAGCTCCATTCTTTAGGGTAAGATTTTTATTTGGCACAATTTTTAGTGGATCCACTGCCTTTTTGATACCCAATCCATCGCAGAGAGGACAGGCCCCAAAAGGATTATTGAACGAAAAAAGGCGAGGTTCAATTTCAGGAATAGAAAAACCAGATATAGGGCAGGAAAACTTTTCTGAGAAAATGAGCCGTTTGTGTGTATCATTTTTTGATTTATGAGCAGATTCTTTTGTCGTTTCTTTTTGTGTCAAAGGTTGGTCTGCCATTTCAGCTATGGCAAGTCCATTTGCTAGTTGTAAACAGGTTTCTATACTATCAGCCAAGCGAGAGGTGATATCCTTTTGTACAACAATGCGGTCTACCACGACATCTATGTCATGTTTATACTTTTTATCAAGAGGTGGAATGTCAGGGATTTCATAAAATTCGCCATCAACTTTAGCTCGTTGAAATCCTCTTTTTAAAAGTTCTATTAGCTCTTTTTTATATTCTCCCTTTCGTCCTCGCACCAAGGGTGCCATAATAAAAATTCGTGTTCCTTCTGGTAAGGACATAATTTGATCCACCATTTGGCTTACGGTCTGGCTTTCAATAGGAAGTCCTGTCGCTGGAGAATGAGGAATACCAATACGTGCAAAGAGAAGACGCATGTAGTCGTGGATTTCAGTAACGGTACCTACCGTTGAACGAGGATTGCGACTGGTTGTTTTTTGTTCAATGGAGATAGCTGGAGAGAGACCGTCTATGCGGTCTACATCGGGTTTTTGCATGACTTCCAAAAATTGGCGTGCATAGGCTGAAAGGCTTTCGACATAGCGGCGTTGTCCTTCAGCGTAAATTGTATCAAAAGCTAAGGATGATTTTCCTGATCCGGAAAGTCCTGTTATAACAATAAGTTTGTCACGAGGCAGATCGAGATCAATATTTTTAAGGTTATGCTCACGTGCACCGCGAATGGAGATATATTTTTGATAAGTCATATTTTATCCTTGGCATATGTGACAAAAACTGAGCGCCTAAAATGGAATAAAACTGTTTTTTAGAATTACAATGTGTTTAACTGCTTTAATGTTAAAGGAAGGTATAAGTTTTGTGAAAAGAAAAATACAAATAAGCAGCTTTTTATTCTCTCGTGGTGGAATAAACTATGCGTCTTTATCATCTTTTGTTATAATTACACGGATACAATATTGGGAAAGGATAGCAATATCCATATTGAAGGTCAATTGCAGACATGTAAATTGAAGGTCGAGATGGTTATAACTGTTATAAAACAGAGTATTTTACGAATTAAAATTTTGGAGTTTATGCGATGGCTGGTAGCCTTAATAAAGTTATTTTGATTGGTAATCTTGGTGCGGATCCTGAAATCCGCCGTTTGAATTCTGGTGACCAAGTGGCAAATTTGCGTATTGCTACTTCAGAAAGTTGGCGTGATCGGAATACAAATGAGCGAAAAGAACGCACTGAGTGGCATAATATTGTTATTTTTAATGAAAACCTTGTCAAAGTTGCAGAGCAATATTTAAAAAAAGGCAGCAAAATTTACATTGAGGGGCAGTTACAGACACGAAAATGGCAAGATCAAAATGGAAATGACCGTTATACAACAGAGGTTGTTTTGCAAAAGTACCGTGGCGAATTACAAATGCTTGATGGGCGGGGAGCCGCGGGCGGGGAGCAAGGAGCAAGTCAAGGGGGGAGTTATAGTGGTGGCTTTGCCGATAGTAACTCAAATCAGAGAAATACGTTTGGTCAAAATAATAATCAATTGGGAGAAAATTTTTCACACAAATTAGATGATGACGTACCTTTTTAAGAGTCTTTATTTGTCGTATTATGATTACTTTATGATTTGTTTGTTTCAGATTTTTGAAGTTTAGCGAAGTGAAAATTGTTGATTATTATTGGTAATTTTAACATAAATTAATAACATATTGAAAAATATTGTTAAATTTCTTTTTTGTCATGGGGGAGAAATTAGCATTTTGGTGTATTTTTCGATATAAATAAAGTGAAATGATTCTTTTTTGAAAGTTTTAAAATTGTGACCGATCTTACTCCACACCCAGAACGTGATGTGCTAACCGGTATTGAACCAATCAGTATTATTGATGAAATGCAACGCTCCTATCTCGATTATGCGATGAGCGTGATTGTTTCACGTGCACTCCCTGATGTTCGTGATGGTCTTAAGCCTGTTCATCGACGTATCCTTCATGCTATGAATGAGATGGGGCTTTCTTTCAATAAGTCATATCGTAAATCTGCTGGTGTTGTTGGTGAGGTTATGGGGAAATTCCATCCCCATGGTGATGCTTCAATTTATGATGCTTTAGTGCGTATGGCGCAGGACTTTTCTTTAAGAAATCCATTGATTGATGGTCAAGGAAATTTTGGTTCCGTTGATGGTGATCCACCCGCGGCCATGCGCTATACTGAGTGTCGTTTAGAAAAAGTTTCAGAAGAACTTTTAGCTGATATCGATAAAGATACTGTTGATTTTCAGGATAATTACGATGGGCGTGAGCGTGAACCGGTTGTCTTACCAGCGCGTTTTCCCAATCTTTTGGTTAATGGGTCAGGGGGGATTGCTGTGGGAATGGCGACCAATATTCCTCCCCATAATCTTGGTGAAATCGTTGATGGTTGTATCGCTTTGATTGACAATCCCGATATCACACTCGATAAAATAATTGAAATTATTCCTGGTCCGGATTTTCCTACAGGAGGCATTATCCTCGGCCATTCTGGTGTTCGTGCAGCTTATGAAACAGGGCGTGGCTCAATCATTATGCGTGCTAAAGTTGAGATCGAAGAAATTCGCAGTGGTCGACAAGCAATTATTGTGAGTGAGATCCCTTATCAAGTTAATAAGGCAACGATGATTGAGAAAATGGCCGAATTGGTGCGCGATAAACGCATTGAGGGAATCTCTGATTTGCGTGACGAATCTGATCGTGATGGGTATCGGGTTGTTATTGAGCTAAAGAAAGATGTCGTTGCGGAAGTTGTTTTAAACCAATTATATCGGTATACGCCGCTACAAACTTCCTTTGGTTGTAATATGGTTGCTTTGAATGGGGGAAAACCCGAACAGATGACGTTGCTTGATATGCTTCGTGCATTTGTTTCATTTCGGGAAGAAGTTGTCAGTCGGCGAACAAAATATCTTTTGCGTAAAGCGCGTGAGCGAGCACATGTTTTGGTTGGTCTTGCCCTTGCTGTTGCCAATATTGATGAAATTATAGCACTTATTCGCAAAGCTCCTGATCCGCAGACAGCACGTGCACAGTTAATGGAGCGACGCTGGCCAGCAATGGATGTCGCGCCTTTGATTAAACTTATTGATGATCCTCGTCATATTATTCATGAGGATGGTACTTATAATCTCTCTGAAGAACAGGCGCGTGCTATTTTAGAATTGCGTTTGCAACGATTGACAGCCCTTGGGCGTGATGAAATCGCTGATGAATTGAATAAAATTGGCGTGGATATCGCTGACTATCTTGATATCTTGGCATCACGCGTACGCATTATGTGTATTGTTAAGAATGAGTTGAGTGCTCTTCGTGAGGAATTTGCAACGCCGCGACGTACCGTATTTGGTTTTGGTAGCGCTGAGATGGAGAGTGAAGATCTGATCGCACCAGAGGATATGGTGGTAACGGTGAGTCATAGTGGCTATATTAAACGTGTGCCTCTTAATACCTATCGTGCACAGCGACGTGGTGGTAAGGGGCGTTCTGGTATGTCCACGAAGGATGAGGATTTTGTAACGCGATTGTTTGTTGCCAATACGCATACTCCGGTTCTTTTCTTTTCATCACGTGGGATTGTTTATAAGGAAAAAGTTTGGCGATTGCCGCTGGGGACACCCCAATCGCGTGGGCGGGCTTTGATCAATATGCTTCCCTTACAACAAGGTGAGCGTATTACAACGATTATGCCTTTGCCTGAAGATGAAGCGAGCTGGAGTGCATTGGATGTTATGTTTGCGACGACACGTGGAACTGTGCGTCGTAATAAATTATCAGATTTCATTCAAGTTAATCGTAATGGTAAAATTGCAATGAAACTTGATGAAGAAGATGAAATTCTTTCTGTTGAAACCTGTACAGAACATGATGATGTTGTTCTAACAACAGCTAATGGACAATGTATCCGTTTTCCAGTTGTTGATGTTCGTGTCTTTGCTGGGCGTAATTCTGTGGGAGTTCGTGGTATCAATTTAGCTAAAGGCGATAAAGTCATTTCGATGACAATTTTGGAGCATGTCGAGGCGACGTCCATTGAGCGTTCTGCTTATATTAAACGTGTAATGAATGAACGGCGTGCTTCTGGTGCAGATGCTGATGTTGAAGATATTGTAACTCTTGATGAGGAAGATGGGGGTGCTGAAACAGAGTTAACAGATGAACGTTATACAGAACTTCATGCACGTGAACAAATGCTTTTGACGGTGAGTGAGTTTGGTTATGGTAAACGCTCTTCGTCCTATGAGTTCCGGATTTCCGGACGTGGCGGAAAAGGGATTCGTGCAACGGATCCATCTAAAACAGCTGAAATTGGTAAATTAGTAGCGGCTTTTCCGGTGAAGGCGCAAGATCAAATTATGTTGGTATCAGATGGAGGACAGCTTATTCGTGTTCCTGTTGAGGGAATTCGTACTGCTGGGCGCTCAACTAAGGGAGTCACAATTTTTAATACAGCCAAAGGTGAAAGAGTCGTATCGGTTGAACGTATTTCTGAACCTGAAGATGATACGAGTTCATTAGATGATGAAGGTGAGAAGCATTCTGATACAGTTGATATGAGCGAAGAAAAATAATTTTGAAGAGGATGGAGTAAAATCATGAAAATTGCTCTTTACGCAGGTTCTTTTGATCCTCTTACAAATGGTCATCTTGATGTTTTGAAAGGGTGTTTTGTGTTAGCTGATAAGGTGGTCGTCGCTATAGGGATACAGGCTGACAAAAAAACACTCTTTAGCTTTGAAGAGCGTGTTGATTTCATTACGCAGGTAGGGAAAGACTTTTTTGGTGCGGATTCTAATCGATTGCAGGTTCTTTCCTTTAGCAACCTTCTAATTGAGAAGGCGCGTGAAGTTGGTGCTTCATTTCTCATTCGTGGATTGCGTGATGGTACTGATCTTGATTATGAAATGCAAATGGCAGGGATGAATGGCGTTATGGCTCCTGAATTGCAAACTGTTTTTTTGCCGGCAAGCGTTTCTGGGCGTGCAATAACTTCTACATTGGTACGCCAAATTGCCTCTATGGGAGGTGATGTAACACCATTTGTACCGCCCAATATTGCACAAGCTTTGAGCTCGAAATTCCAATCTTTTAGGGGAGAATAATTGTGTCTCGTAGAATTTTTGCTGTTTTGTTATGTGTGTTTTGTTTTTTTTCATTGTCCGCTGTCGCCGGTAATTCTAGTCCAGCGAGTGATGCAAGCCTTCTTGTTTTATCTCTCAAAGATGGTGATGTCATTATTCGTCTGCGTCCTGATTTGGCGCCAAAACATGTTGCGCAAATTAAAAGATTAACAGAAGAGGGGGCCTATAATAATGTTGTATTTCATCGCGTTATTCCTAATTTCATGGCACAAACTGGTGATGTAAAGTTTGGAAAAAAAGGCAGTAGAGATTTTGATCTGAAACGCGTTGGTATGGGTGGCTCAAATTATCCCAATATACCGGCAGAGTTTTCAAAGCAGCCGTTTAAGCGTGGTACTGTTGGGATGGCACGGTCACAAGATCCGGATTCCGCGAATTCTCAATTCTTCATTTGTTTTGATGATGCTGCTTTTTTAAATGGTCAGTATACGGTTGTTGGAGAGGTTATAAAGGGGATGGATGTTGTTGATAAAATAAAAAAAGGTACGACAAGCAATAATGGATCTGTAAAAAATCCTGATGTTATTAATGCTGCTACTTTACAAGTTGAGAAATGAATCAAAGGAGCTTTCCATATGGCTGAGAATAAAAATCCAGAGAATACTTTAATTCTTGAAACAACAAAGGGTAGAGTTGTTATTGATCTTTTGGCTGATTTAGCGCCTTGTCATGTTGCACGTATTAAAGAACTGGTACGTGAAGGTGCTTATGATAATGTTATTTTCCATCGCGTTATTGATGGTTTTATGGCGCAAACTGGGGATGTGCAATTTGGAAAGAAGGATAGTGAAAAATTCAATTTATCACGTGCGGGTATGGGGGGGGCAGAAAAACCAAATTTAACAGCAGAGTTTTCAAATCTTTCTCATAAGCGTGGTACAGTTTCTATGGCACGTAGTCAGAATCCAAATTCTGCTAATTCTCAGTTTTTTATTTGTTTTGCAGATGCTCCGTGGCTTGATCGTCAATATTCCATATGGGGGCAGGTTGTTGAAGGTATGGAAAATGTTGATAAAATTAAACGTGGTGAACCTGTTGCAGATCCAGATTCAATTACCAAAGCCGTTATTGCTGCGGATGCAAAATAGTGTAAATTATACTGATTTCAATTGTAAGTTTCTAAGAAAAAATACTCTTTTCTGATCAATAAAGGCACACAAAACTTTTTTGTAGTATCACGCTTACCTTTTATAATTTCGAGCTAAGAATTGTCCATATATTTCCTTCAATCGGATCTTCCTGAAGAGTATAATGCAAAGGATTTGTACAAACACCTGTCAGAATAAGAAAACGCAAAGTCTGTTGTGTTATGGTTGTTGTTTGGAAAAGTGTTTTATAAAAAATTCGGCATTTCTCTTCAATTCATTGTCGGTCTATTAATGGTTTTATGATGTTACTTTCCTGAGAGAGCGTGTGCTTTTGTTGCTGCTTGTAAATCAACATCCAATCCTAATGTAGCAGCATGTTTGAAACACATATTAATACGGATAAGAGCCTTACTAGCTGCTCCAGTTTTCCTAGCAAGGTAGGAAAACAGCTTTTATATTATATATCATTGGTGTAATCTTTAAAACAAGAAGACAGTTTAATCTTAGAAGAATATAAAGGCGCAGAGGTGAAACAAATGGCTAGTCTTGCCATCTCCTTTTTAATTCAGCTTTACTTTTTTAAAAAGTATCTAAAGCAATATCATTTAAATAATGAAGGTTATGCATAGCCTTACGCTTTTATTTTTCTCGCTTTTTAATAGAGGAACGTTCCAAACGGAATATACTTATGTTGCATATTTACGTGTTTTTTAAGAAGCATTTCTCAGTGCATATCAACATTCACTTCCACAATGACGTTTATGGCGTTTATAGTTTTAAAGCTATAATAGTATAAATCTATTATGCACTACCATCTTTAAAGCTTGTGAAGGAGCAAGAGCGGGTACCATCATACGCTTTTTCAGCCTCTAATGTTACGATAGAGTTTTTGGTATTTGAGAATCTTTACAAAAAGCATTTTTAGTTTTTTTAAGTGTTTTTATTACACGTTAATTTTTTTTGTGAATTATCTCAATATTGTGAGGGGATAAATGATTATGCTCATTTGCGCTTTTATTAAGCGTGAGGATCGCCGTGCCCAGTAGATGAAAAATTTTTATCTGTAAAAGTAAAGAATATTGTAAGCTGTACAATGCGTTCAGATTTTTCTTCTATGCGTACAAAGTTACTGCTTATGGAAGTATGTGAAGATGAGATTATTGTGATAATAATTTTGCAGTTCTATTAAGGATTTAGTGCGTTAAGCGTAGGTATTTTGAGGTATGATATTATAAAGATTTTACTATTTTTCTGGAGCTAGATTATCACTTTATTATGGTGATTTCTTAACAAGAAATGTTCTTTTATCTCGTTTAATTTTTTATGCTGGTTACAATATTGAGCGAATCAAAAATTAATTCATAAAGCTTATGACAATGCTCGTAAGGGGATACCTTTTTTCTTTCTATAGAGATATGCATTGATGGAATCAAAAAGACGAGAGTTATGATAAAGACATTTCATTATAGAAAAATTGCTCAAGATGGGTATGCACGTCGAGGCGAAATTATAACGGGGCGAGGATGTGTTCGTACACCCGCATTTATGCCTGTTGGAACGGCGGGAACCGTTAAGGCTATGTATATGGATCAGATACGTGATCTTGGTGCAGATATCATTTTAGGGAATACTTATCATTTAATGTTACGTCCAGGAGCTGAACGTGTTGCGCGTTTGGGAGGATTACATGAATTTTCACGCTGGAGTGGACCTATTTTAACCGATTCTGGTGGCTTTCAGGTTATGTCATTGGCGGGAATCCGTA
Source organism: Bartonella sp. MR168JLCBS (assembly GCF_042194175.1). Taxonomy (NCBI): domain Bacteria; kingdom Pseudomonadati; phylum Pseudomonadota; class Alphaproteobacteria; order Hyphomicrobiales; family Bartonellaceae; genus Bartonella; species Bartonella sp. MR168JLCBS. The sequence continues at coordinate 74,275 of NZ_JBHIMP010000006.1, forward strand.
AAATTACTGAACAAGGTGTGATTTTTCGCTCTTACATTAATGGAGCTTACTATGAAATGAGTCCAGAGCGTTCTATCGAAATTCAAGAACTTCTTGGTGCGGATATCCAGATGCAGTTAGATCAATGTATTGCATTACCTGCAACTGAAAAAGAAATGGAAGAAGCTATGGAACTTTCATTGCGGTGGGCGCAGCGTTGTAAAACAGCTTTTGGAGATCAGCCAGATAAAGCATTGTTTGGGATTGTTCAAGGTGGTGATAATATGAAACTGCGTGAACGTTCTGCTCAAGCATTAAAAGAAATGGATTTAAAAGGTTACGCTATTGGAGGGCTTGCTGTTGGTGAGCCGCAGAGTGTTATGACAGCAGTATTGGATACTACTTGTCCGATTTTACCAGAGGATAAACCACGCTATCTTATGGGAGTAGGAACACCTGATGATATTTTACAAAGTGTTGCTCGTGGTGTTGATATGTTTGATTGTGTTATGCCGACGCGTGCAGGACGTCATGGTTTAGCTTTTACCCGCTTTGGTAGAATTAATTTGCGTAATGCGCGTTATGCAGAAGATCCACATCCTCTTGATTCGCAGTCACTTTGTCCAGCAGCACATGATTATAGTTGTGCTTATTTGCATCATTTGATCAAATCTGGTGAATCTCTTGGGGGTATGTTGTTGACTTGGAATAATCTTTTTTATTATCAACAACTGATGCAGGGAATTCGTGATGCCATTGAAGAAGGCTGTTATGCTGATTTTTGCGCTGAAACTCGTGCGCTATGGGCACAAGGACGCTAAAATATTAATCGTAATATAACGTTTCATTTTTTTATTGAATTTATTCTTGCACTTACAAATTTAGCTAAAAATATGAAATTAGAAACACCTTCCAAAATTATAAATTCCACTATCCTAAGATATAGCAGTGCGGTTTTATAGGGCATATATTCTTTTTCTAATTACTATATAAAACAGAAACTGTTACTCCGGTACGCGCTACCTGATCCGGAGAAAAACAGTTTATTTCTGTTTCTGATGACTGTTTAAAGCAACAATGTTAATGAGGCGTTAGCGAACTCTTAAAGAAGTATGAAAATTGTATTTTTATGAGCTAATTTGTGTTTTTTATTACTAAAGGTAAAGAATGGGTTATATACAACCGTATAGATAAATTTTAGAAAATTAAAAGAAAACTAAGCTAAGATTATAACATTTTAAATATTATAATTGTATATTTGAAGTTTTCATTATTTTAATATCTTAATATAAGTATTACTTACAATAGATTTATATAATATTATTAATATATAAAATAAAAAAATATATTATGTCATAAAAATTTAAACATTAATCACGATAATTACCATATTTATAAAATATCGATAAATATATTAAAATAAAAATTATTATATTTGTTTTCTGCTCTGTTTATAGAATTTATCTGAAAATAAGCATATATATTTACGTGAATATTTTAATTTAAAGATAATGAGTTAGATATCTGATGCGATTCCTCTGTTAGAGGAGGGAGGGGTAAAGCTGCCTAAAAGAGGATATTTAATAAATCTAGAAACCAAGCACTATTATCATGAGAGTTTTTAAAGGATTCTATAATAATTTATAAGAATGGCGTAAAGTTGAAATTATAGCTTATCAATTTGGATGATCTGCATTTAGATAACAAAAATAATGCAACAATAATTTTGGGAGAAGTTTTATTTTTGTATCAAGATAATGATGAGATGTGGTTCACTTGTTTGAAGTGCATTATTCGACAAATTTTAGAATTATTTATAGGGTATAGGATATCGTTGCAAAATAAAGGTTTTACTGTAAAATCGGAACTGTTGAAAAGAGGAGACAAATTTTATTATCTGGCAGATTCGATAAAAATAGGTGAATACATCTATAACTTTGAGGTTTTCAAAGATTTTCCGTTAAAGAACTTACTTAAAACTCCATAAAATGCTTTATATATCAAAATATTTCTAAAACTTTATTGGGGACTATTGGGCATGCGTATAACAATGTTTTGAATTTTTGTTTGTGTATATTACAGATATCTACAGTTAAAACTCTTATCCAGAAGTGATGATATGAGGGATTCTTATAAACAAAAAGTTCTTGCATTGGGAATTGATTCGAGAATACGGCGTTTAATAATTTTAGCTCTTGCCGTGGGGAGTTTTGCTATTGGTACTGCAGAGTTTGTTGCAATGGGGCTACTGCCAGAGATGGCACGAAGTTCATATGTTGATATTCCTACCGCTGGTCAATATATTTCTGCTTATGCATTAGGAGTTGTGATTGGAGCACCTCTTTTAGCTGTGGCAACAGCTCAGGTATCACGCAAAACTGTTTTGATAGGATTGATGCTTTTTTATGCTTTAGCAAATATTGCTAGTGCCTTTGTTTCTGATTTTAGCATATTAGTAGTATTACGCTTTCTCAGTGGACTTCCCCATGGAATCTATTTTGGACTTGCGGCTATGGTTGCCTCTTCAATGGTAGAAATGAAAGAACGTTCTAAAGCTGTTGGATATGTTATGCTTGGCTTAACAATTGCAACCGTTTTGGGAGCACCCAGTGCTACTTGGATTGGTCAACTTATTGGTTGGCAGATTGCTTTTGTCCTTGTTGGTATGATTGCTTTATTATGTTGTTTGCTTATTTGGAATTTTTTGCCTTGTGATTTAAGTTTTCCAAAAACGAATCCTTTGCACGAAATGGGTGCATTAAAGCAAAAGCAGGTATGGCTTCTTTTGTTTATGGTTTCGGTGGGAGCGTCAGGATTATTTTCTGTTTTCACTTATATCAAGTCAACATTAATGCATATTTCTGGTGTTTCACTTGAGTGGGTACCATTTATCATGCCGCTAGTTGGATTGGGAATGGTGGTAGGAAATCTCTTGGGGCCTAAATTAGCTGTTAAAATTGGTATTTCGCCGATGATATTTTTTTCTATGCTTTGGAGCGTATTTGTTTTTTTTCTTTTTTTCTTTTTATCCTATGCTCCGTTAACAGCGGCAGTAGGATGCTTTTTTGTTGGGACTTCTTTTGCTGCTATGCCTTCTATACAAACAAAAATTATGGATGTTGCACTACAGGGACAGATTTTGGCAGGAGCATTAATGCAGTCTGCTTTTAATATTGCCAACGCTCTTGGTGCAGAATCTGGAGCATTAGTTTTAAAATTGGGCTATAGTTATGAATATACAGCTATTTTAGGAAGTGTTCTGACTTTGTGTGGATTAATGATTTTTTGCGTCTCATGGTATATGGAGAAGCATACTTAACATTTCTTTTAACTATTAAGAGAAAAAATATTTTTTTATTTATTTAGTTATTTGATTGTCCTGTTGGGTTTTTTAATATGCTATAGGAAACGCGTAGAGCAAATGGAATACCAAGACAAAATAAAAGACCGATGAGTACGACAAGAAGAGTCTTGGCGGCTGAAATCATTCCTACTATTCCTCCAGGATTAAAGAGACCAGCAAAATTGGTGATTGTTCCTGCAAGTGTTGCACTTAACGCGGCTGAAAATAGCTGTACAGAGGTAAGGGATTCGCTAGCACGTAGAGTATCTTCATTGTTTGCACATTGTAAGATCCGTGTTAACAAATGCGGCCACGCTATGCCTGCGCTAATCCCGATAGAAAACAATGCTAAGCAAATGATAAAAATATGTTCAGATGTAGAATCTTTTATTGGAATGAGCCATAAAAGACTGCTTATACCGAAAAGGCTTAATATGGGGGAATACACAATAATGCTGCGAACTTTTTTTGCGGATATACCAGCACTTGATAGAGAACCGCATGTCCAGCCTAAGCTCATGAGTGACGCTATATAACCAGCAATAAGTGGGGCTTGTCCATGAAGCTCTTGAAGAAAAAGTGGAAAATAAAGCTCTACGCTATACACGACTGTCGTCATAACGAGTATCAATGCATAAATAGAAAAAAACTCAGAAGAGAAGGAAAAGGATTTATGCGGTAACATGGGATGAAGTGTGGATGATTCGATCTTTGCTAGAACAAAGAAAAGGGTTAATCCAATAACTAATCCGCAAATTTGCGCAATTGTGGTATTTATAGCACTACCAGCAGAAATAATAAAAATTAATAAGATGAGTATGGAGAGTTGTAGGAGAGGAAAAGGGGATGTTGGAATCTCTCTTTCATTTTCTTTTGGTAAAACTTTAAGAGCTATGAGCAAGAAGATTATCGCTAATATGCCGATAACCCAAAAGGATGCTCTCCATACGCCATAATGTACAGAAATGCCACCGATAGCTGGTCCTAACAAGGTTGATATTCCCCACATTCCAGAGATGATACTCAATGCATGTGACCATACAGATGGACTAAAAACAAGACGCACCATAGAATAGGATAGGGATAGTAAAGAGCCGCTTCCAAATCCTTGAATAAAGCGCCCTATTAAAAATAATGGCATAGCCGAAGCTGTAGCACATATGAAGGTACCAAAAGTAAAAATAAAACCAGAGATCACATAAGCTTTGCGAGGACCTGTTTTCTCTAATATTTTTGTTGCAAGCGAAGTCCCAAGGAGCGACGCTGTAATAAAAACAGTTGCCACCCAAGAATAATACAGTCCATCGCCAAGATCACTCATAAGAGAGGGTAAAATAGTAATAACCACATAAACGTTAGTAGCGTGCAACACTACACCGCCTATAAACGTTAAAAAGCGAATACCATTTTTACCTAATAAAAGTGCAGACCAGCTTTTTTTTTTCACTGTTTTTGCTATTCAGTAAAGAGTTGACCTTTTTTATTTATAAGGCAGTTATCTGAATTTGCCAAGAAAAGATTCAAAGCCCTCCTTTCGCAGAGCTTTGGAATTTAAATGAAGTGATAACTTAATTGTTCACAGCTTTTTTAAGATTTTCATCAATTTTATCAAGAAAACCTGTTGTAGAAAGCCATTTTTGTTTAGGTCCAATCAAAAGCGCGAGATCTTTGGTCATAAAACCTTCTTCAACGGTCTTAATACAAACTTCTTCTAATGTTTTGGCGAAGTTTTTTAATTTCTCGTTGTTATCTAGTTTAGCACGGTGCGCCAGTCCACGTGTCCATGCGAAAATAGATGCGATAGAATTTGTTGATGTTTCTTCGCCTCTTTGATGCTGACGGTAATGGCGTGTTACTGTGCCGTGTGCTGCTTCTGCTTCAACAATTTTACCATCTGGTGTCATAAGAACAGAGGTCATGAGACCAAGGGAACCAAAGCCTTGAGCAACAATATCAGATTGAACATCACCATCATAGTTTTTACATGCCCATACATAGCCCCCTGACCATTTAAGTGCAGAAGCAACCATATCATCAATGAGGCGGTGTTCGTAATATAATTTACGGTTTTCAAATTCAGTTTTAAATTCCGTATCAAATATTTCTTGAAAGATATCTTTAAAACGACCATCGTAAGTTTTTAGAATGGTATTTTTTGTTGAAAGATAAACTGGAACATTCCGTTGTAGTCCATAATTAAAGGATGCGCGGGCAAAATCACGAATTGACTCGTCAAGGTTATACATAGCCATAGCAACCCCTGCGCTTGGGGCATCAAAAACATCATGTTCAATAACTTGATTGTCATCACCTACAAATTTAATACTTAATTTCCCTTTTCCTGGAAATTTAAAATCTGTTGCCTTGTACTGATCACCAAAAGCGTGACGTCCGATAATAATTGGCTTTGTCCAGTTAGGAACAAGGCGAGGGACGTTTTTACAGATAATGGGTTCGCGAAAAATGACTCCTCCTAAAATATTGCGAATTGTGCCATTAGGTGATTTCCACATTTTTTTTAGGTTAAATTCTTTAACGCGTGCCTCATCAGGTGTGATGGTTGCACATTTTATACCAACCCCATATTTTTTGATAGCATTGGCAGAATCGATTGTTACCTGATCATTGGTTGCATCACGATTTTCGACGGAAAGATCATAATATTTGAGATCAATGTCGAGATAGGGATGGATTAATTTATCTTTGATATATTTCCAGATGATACGGGTCATCTCATCCCCATCAAGTTCAACAACGGGGTTTTCTATTTTGATCTTTGCCATTAGAAGTCCTTTTTTTTTAAGCGATACTACTTTATAGCACTTTCAAGTTTATAATGAAAAGTAAAAACAAGGGAAAAAAGCATTCAAATATGAGCTTTTAGAATATATTATCAATTTTTAGAATATATTATCAATAGAGTGTAAATTTTGTTGGAGGGTTTAATTTTTGAATAGAAGTTTTTTGAAAAGAAGTGATGTGTTTGCAAATCTATAATTATTCTATGATTGATGAAGAATCTGTTTAATAGATAAGGTAGTTAGATCACTGGGGGCAGGGATTATGCATTTTTATTATCAGAGTTTCCATTTAATAAGTTGATCGTATTCTAAATTATAGTTTCTTGATTTGTTGTGTTAGGTGAATAAGAATCTATTTTTATATCGCATTTCAATTCTAAGATTACGGTCTGCTTGTTTATAGAAAAGTTTAATGTGATGCACAGGCACTGTAATTAGAAATGCTTCATATAAAATGCGTTTTGGGGTAAATTTCAGTTTTGAAGGTTGGAAGAAACGTATAAATGATGTGGCTGGTTTTAATTTAAAAATTAACGGTATACGCAAGAATATGGCTTATAAACTCACCGGATCACGAGCTAGAACCCTCTAATTTTTATATTTTATCGATTTTTATTGTTATTAACTGTGCGCAGTAAAACACTATCCTCGAAATGCAACAAAGAAATCAGTTATCTAATGATTCTTGTATCTTTTTTACGAAGAGATCCCTTTAAAAATCTTATTCCCTCGTTTTTATTTATGCATTCCTCATTTTTTAAAATACGAATAAAATGAATGTATTACACATAGAAAAAAAGATGATGGTACGCCCAAGGGGAATCGAACCCCTGTTTCCGCCGTGAAAGGGCGATGTCCTAACCGCTAGACGATGGGCGCAAACCATTGATGAGGCTTATAGAGAGGATCTTTTTACTTCGCAAGCCCTCTGTGTCATTTTTTTTGAAAAAAGTGTGTTTTATTGAATAATTTTTGAGCAATTCCTGTTTGGATTGTTTCTTTTCAGTTTGAGTAGTAGGCAAAAATGATCAAAATATTATTTTAAATGTGTTTATTTTTTGCATATTTTATCGTTTGTTATCTTTGCTTGCACATGAGAATATTATTTAACTTGCCTGAAAGAGCCTTTATACAGAAGATTTCTCATTTGAACTTATCATAAAGCAAAAAACTGTATAATTTGTGAAGTAAAAAGACAATATTTATTACCAAATAAACAAATAATACCAATCATACAAAAGTTTTTTGAGGCATAAGCCATAGCTTAGTTTCAGTTTTAAAAATATAAATAGATTCTGTATGATGAAAATGAAAATATTAAAGCAATTTTTACAGAATATATTAAAAATATTTTTCTTATCTTTACTTTTACATGTTTATAAGGAAATTAAAATTAAAACCCCTTCATTTGTTCCCTCAAATGTTGAGAAGGTTATTTATTTGAAAATGAATTAGCATGGGTAAAGGGTAGATTGAGGTTTTTGTCATTTCAATTCGCTAGTTTTTCAAAGGGGTGGCAGTAAGTTTAGGTAAAATATTTGAGTTTTGCAAATTTATTCTCCATATTTATAACATTTCAGAATTATGGTGTGCACATATTAAGTCTTGTTTTTTACTTTAATGTAAGGTTCTATTTTGATATATAAGTGCATTAAGATTTTTGCATTAAAGATTTATATTTCAAACTATGGAATGGTAGGAAGAAATGTGTTATTATTTACTGATCTACTTTGTTTTATCCATTCTCTTAATTTATCATATGAAAGAATGTTTTTTGTTCCGTATTTGTTAATTTAGAAGAGATGTTTTTATTCTTTCTTACTAAGTCCTTAATATTCTTTAACTTGTTATTGATTATTTTTTAGAACTTTTCTTTATGGCAACTTGCATTTATCAGTTTTACAGATTTTTATTCTGAATTAGATATTTTATAAAGATTCTGAAATCTTTGAAGACAATAAATATTATATTTTTAGGAATGTTGATTGAACAAGCGGGGATAATTCTATTGGAGAACATGAAGTGAATAGAGCGGAATATTTCTTTTGTTCTTATGGATTTAAGTACTCTTTGTGTTGATTGGCACATCATTTAAACGATTTTTCAGTGAAGATAGGGATCAGTGGTTAATAATGGCAGAAGCTTTAAAAGTTGGTGTTGCGGGACTTGGTACGGTTGGTACTTCAGTTGTTCGAGCTCTATGTGAAAAAGCGAATAGTTTAGCTTGTCAATGTGGGCGATTTATCAAAGTCGTTGCTGTTAGTGCGCGCGATAAAAACCGTAATCGTGGAATTGATCTCAGTGATATAAAATGGTTTGATTCAGCTGTGGAGTTGGCTGCTTCTAATGAGATTGATGTTTTTGTAGAGTTAATTGGTGGTGAATTGGATGTGGTGTACACCGCTGTTAAGAGAGCGCTTGAGGCGGGACATCATGTTGTAACAGCCAATAAAGCCCTTCTTGCTCGACATGGAGTAGAGCTGGCTATAATTGCAGAAAAAAAAGGTATTTTTCTTCATTTTGAAGCAGCTGTTGCAGGGGGAATTCCTGTTATCAAAGCGATGAGAGAATCACTTGTCAGTAATCACATATCTCGAATTTATGGTATTCTCAATGGAACCTGTAATTATATATTAACACGCATGTTTACGGAAGGTCTTTCATTTAAAGATTGTTTAGCAGATGCACAGAGACTTGGGTATGCTGAAGCAGATCCAAGTTTTGATATTGAGGGAAATGATACTGCTCATAAATTAGCTTTGTTGACAAGCTTGGCATTTGGAACAGCTGTTTCGTTAGATGATGTTTATGTTGAAGGAATTCATAATATTTCGCAAATTGATATTCGAGCAGCTGATGAATTAGGGTATCGGATTAAGCTTTTAGGGGTTGCATTAAAAACGGATTCTGGAATAGAGCAACGCGTTCATCCGACAATGGTACCAACATCTTCAATGATTGCACAGATAAATGGCGTAACCAATGCTCTTTCTATTCAAAGTGATTTATTAGGTGAATTACTGTTTTCTGGTCCTGGCGCCGGAGGAATGGCAACAGCATCAGCCGTTATTGGTGATTTGGCTGATATAGCAAAAGCGCGTTCTGGTTTTCAGTATGCACCTGTTTTAAGACGTCCAGCATTAGAACTTACTCCTCATAAAAAAGCACGTATTTCTCATCATGCAGGGGGTTATTTTATTCGTTTAAATGTTCATGATCGTACTGGTGTTTTTGCCGCGGTTGCAAGGCATATGGCTGATAATCACATCTCATTGGAGTCGATTGTTCAAAGATCTTTTGTAGAAGATCAAATTGAAAAAACAATTATTTTAATTACGCATGAAACAACAGAGGTGAATGTACGACAGGCACTTGCAGAAATTGAAAAAGATGGACATCTTGTTGCAAAATCTCAATTTATTCGTATTGAGCCTATGGCAGAGAATTGATAACTTTCTTGATAATGACAAAAAGGCAAGCTTGAGTTCTTTTGTCTCTTGTGGAAAATTTTCATCTTTGCCAAAAACTTTATTCTTAGTATTTAATAAGGACTCATATTTTTTCTGGTATTCATTCGGTAGGATTTTTTCATATGCCCACAACTCAGAAGATTTTAAATGGACTTGATCGTATTTTGACGCTTGAATTGGTACGTGTTACTGAACGTGCTGCTGTTGCTGCTGCACGCTGGCGCGGGCGTGGCGATGAAAAAGCTGCGGATCAGGCTGCTGTAGATGCAATGCGGCAGGAACTTAATCGATTGCCTATTGATGGTACAGTGGTGATTGGTGAAGGTGAGCGGGATGAAGCGCCTATGCTTTATATTGGAGAAAAAGTAGGTCTTCAAAGTGGATTGGCGATCGATATTGCACTTGATCCATTAGAGGGAACAACACTTTGTGCTAAAAATATTGCCAATTCTTTGGCAGTAGTTGCAATTGCTGAAAAAGGTAATCTCCTTTACGCTCCTGATGTTTATATGAAAAAAATTGCTATTGGTCCTGGTTATCCAAAGGGAGTAGTAGATATAGATGCTTGTCCTACCGATAATATCCATGCTCTTGCGAAGGCTAAAGGAGTGGCTGTTAATCAGATTGTTGTTTGTATTATGGATAGGCCTCGTCATGAAAAATTAATTAATGAAGTACGAGCGACAGGGGCATCGATTCGCTTGATTGGGGATGGAGATGTTGCTGCTGTTATTGATACAACTGATCCAGAAGAAACAGGTATTGATATCTATATGGGGATTGGGGGAGCACCTGAAGGTGTTTTAGCTTCTGCTGCTTTGCGCTGCATTGGAGGACAGATGCAAGGTCGTTTGCTGCTAGATACAGAAGAGAAAATTGCTCGTGCAGCTAAAATGGGGATTAGTGATCCCAATAAAGCTTATACAATGGAAGAAATGGCAAAGGGTGATGTTTTGTTTGCAGCAACAGGGGTGACAGATGGCAATATGCTTTCTGGTGTTAAATTTACATCTCGTTACATTCAAACGGAAACTCTCGTAATGCGCTCCCATACGGGTACAGTCCGTAATATTAAAGCGCAGCATAGAGATCATTCAAAATTTGATTAATGTTTTCTTTTTTCGTCATTAAAAATAGAGGGAGTTTTTTAGGAAATACGCTTCCATGAATCTATTTTCATGGAAGCATTTATAGATATGAGAATATCTTATTATTATGAGAGCTGGACAGAATGAACCCAGCCATTTTTATCTTCTATGTTCCCTTTTTGAAGGCCAACCAATTGTGTACGAAGCTGCTTTGTAACTTCTCCAACTGTTTCATTTCCAATAATAAATTCTCCCCCTTTATATTTAAAACGACCAATTGATGTGACAACGGCAGCTGTACCACAAGCAAAGACTTCTTTAAGGTGTCCACTCTTTGCATCTTCTTGAAGCGCTGCAAAAGAATAAGGACGCTCTTCTATTTTTAATCCCATTTGTTGAGCTAATCTTAAGATTGAATCACGAGTTATCCCTGGAAGAATAGTGCCGTTAAGCGCAGGGGTTACAAGTGTACTATCTGCCATAATAAAGCAGACATTCATACCACCAAGTTCTTCAATCCATTTATGTTCAATCATATCAAGAAAGAGTACTTGGCTACAATTATTTTGCGTTGCACACTTTTGTGCCAGTAAGCTTGCTGCATAGTTTCCGCCACATTTTGCAGCGCCTGTGCCCCCTGGACCAGCGCGGCTATAATCTGTTTCAATCCATACACTGACAGATTTTTCTTCTCCTTTGAAATAGGATTCAACTGGAGAGGCTATGATACAAAAAAGATATTCTTGAGAAGGGCGGACTCCCAAAAAGTTTTCATTGCCAAACATAAATGGACGGATATAGAGGCTAGCGTTGGGATGATCAGAAACCCATTTTTGATCAATTTTTACTAATTGATGAACGGCATCCAGAAAAATATCTTTTGGCAATTCTGGCATAGCTAAACGCCTCGCTGATTCTATAAAGCGTTGTGCATTGGCATCAGGACGGAAGAGCAAGATGCGCCCATCTTTTGCTCGATATGCTTTTAAACCCTCAAAAATTTCCTGTCCGTAATGTAAAACGGTACTTGCAGGGTTAATTTCTAAAGCTTTGTATTGAGAAATGATGGCATTATGCCAGCCTTTGTCTTCAGTCCATTGAATAGTACACATGTGGTCTGTAAAAAATTGACCAAAACCGGGATTTTTTAAAATTTCTTCACATTTTTCTTCTGACAGAGGAGATGGGTGTTTTTCTATTTTAAAGGGAAGCGACGATATAGGAGATTTCATAAAAAACCTTTTGAGTATGTTTCATTTTTATTAATAAAAATAATGAGATATTTTGATCACAACTCTATTATTAACAAAACCTTTGTGTCAATGTTTTATTATAAAACACAAAGAGGTTTATTATAGAATTCAAAGGCTATTATAGATATTTTAATTCTACTCTCACCTCTTTTTCTCAACTTTATAAAGTAAGCTGGAACTTTTTTCTATAATTATCGTTTTCTCAAAATAGGTATCTGAATAATTTCATATATGCATATTGTCTAGAAATTAAAAGGTAAGGGAATTGAGAAAAGGAATCTACTATGATTGATAAAAATTATCACACATATGAAGAACGTATGGCAGCAGAAAGAAGAGATAGTGAACAACGTGTTTCAATTGCTAAGGGTATTTTTGCTATTCTTCTTGCGGTCGTTATTATCTGGTTTGTTTTTGGTTTTTTAGGATCTTTTTTTGCAAAATCTCCTGAACATAGTTCGCGTTATAATACTCCAGAAACAAGCCAAAGCGTAACAACGCCCAAAAAAGATTTAAATTCGCTTCCTTCTGTACCTTATACTTATAAGGGTACGTAGTGATTTTTTCATAAATATAATCTTTTAGATAGGACGCAAATCGACGTAGATTAAAGAATAAAGTCAGAACAAAGACATAAAAAAGATTAGACGATTTTAATTTCTGAAGTTTTTGATAAGTAATTAAATGGTATGGAAATAAATAATGCAACGGTTTTAACAACCGTTGCATTATTGGTTTAGCGTGTGATGAAGCAACTTCCTCCAGAACTTTTAATGGATTCACAAAGGATTATGGCTTCATTACGGTCTTGTGTTTGAATCCGAACACGGTAATAAGTACCTTTTCCTGGTATAAAAGCGGGTTGAATATTTAAAGAACGGGCACCGATAAGGAATCCAAATTTAGATTTCATATTTTTTAAAGAACTTCTAGCTAGCTCATGCGTTGGCTGAGATGCAAGTTGTACGTAATAACTTTCTGAATTTTGTGCTGCGACTCTGTTTGGTGATGTGGGGCGAGATGCGGCGGGTGTTTCAACTTGTGTATTTCTTTCTGCATGAGAAGGAATAGGGATAAATTTTTCTTCAATATTTGAGCTAGAAGTATTTTCTGCGATTATTTTATCAATATTATTTTTGAGATCAAGGTCTATTTCTTGATTGTTTATATCCGAATCATGCGACGAAACAAGGGACGAATCTTGAAGTTCATTAGGAGTTTGATCAATGTTTTCTTCAGATTGAGCAGCAGTTTTGCTCTTTGTTTGATGTACGGGAGCTAGTGTAACTGTACCATCTTGATTTACAATAACAGTTTGTACTTCTTGCGTGGGAATAGTATGGTTTATGGCTTCTGTGACTGCATCTTCAACATCAGATTCATTTAAAGAAGAAGATGAAGCGTTTGAAGATTCTTCAGAATTTAATTCTTTTAAATTTTCAGGTTGTTCAGAGTTATCAATAAGAAATTGTTGTGTGTTTTCTTGTTTTTCATTTTGTTCAGTTGTTTGTTTATAGATATCTAAATTATGTGCAACATCATTTTTCGGTTCAGTTGTTTCTGGTTTGAATTTAAAAGGCGCATTATCAGCGTGGATAATGATCGTTTCTTCATTTTTTTGTGATGGCATAAAAAAGTGCGAATAACCAGCAAATCCAATTCCTATTAAAATAAGTATAAAAATACCTTTAATGAAAGTTTTACCAAAAATAAAACTTTTTAAGGGAGGAGGAGCTGGTGGATGCGTGGGAACTTCATTTGAGCTTGTGTATGATGAATTCTCGCTAAAAGGGGGAAAATTATATTCCATATTGGCAGAAGAAAAATAGTCGGAATTTTGTTCTTTAGAGTTTATATAAACACTTTCTTTTGAATTTTGCATAGACTGATGAAAAACCTCACTAAAAACCTCATTTTTCTGTTGTTTTTGAGAAAAATTATCCGTTGGGACATTTCCTACATTAAGTACATCAGCAAATTCTTCTTCTAAACCACCACTAGTTGGCACATCATATTCTGGCGCTTCATACGGGACTTCTGGAACCATAATAGGGCCAGTTTTTTCTACGATTTCCTCTGAAAATTTATAAGTATCAACATTGGGAGGGGGAGTATCTCTGTGCGTATAGTTATGGGCAAAAAAGCCATCCGTTTGTTTTGTATTCAAAGAGGCTGATGAGGAAAGAAACTCATCTGAATTATTTTCATTATATGAAATTTCTCTATTTGGGTTAGAGGTACCTTCGGTGTTATTGATGTATTGGGCTTGAGCCTCATTATATATTGGAACTTTTTCGCTATAAGTTTCTTGTTGTGAAGGGTTTTTTTCAAAAAAATGGGGATAATTGGTTGTATGATCCTCTTGTGAAGCCCCCTTTAAATAAGATTGTCTATCAACTGGTGGAGAATCCAAAGGTGAGGAGAATGTACTTTTTGTTTGATTTCTTGCAGTGTTTTGTCTTTCTGACATAAGGTTAGAAGATGAGAAAAACTCATTTGCCTCTGTAGAAGAGGAGATATCAGGATAAGAAGAGGAGACATCAGAATAATCTTTTTTGATCCAATTTTCTTGATCAGCTGAAATTTTATAGGGATGGTTTACAGGAGTGTCATAGAGGTTTTGATTGTCATCATAAGTTTGTTGTATATTCGTAGTTTTAGGCTGTTGTGAATTTGTTTGTGAAAACCGATTGGTTTGTTCAACAGATTCTGGAATCTCTTTCTTATTTTCGCGCCTTTCAGATTTATCAAAAAAGAAATTTTCTGATTCTGATCGTGAAATAAGATTATTTTTTTTAAGAAACGGATCAGCACTGGTTGCTGTTGTTTTCTGTTGAGGGGATTGATTCTTTGGGATTGGTAATGGAGAAAGCTCATCTAAAATTTGTTCTTCATCATGACTGCTAGGTGAAGAATATTTCTCTTCAGATAAATTATTTTGTTTTGAATGGTTGAAAGAAACAGTTTGTGCAATATCTGAGGCTGTTGCGTTGCTGGTTGCATGCAAGTCCCATTGTTTTTTTTGATCATCAAACGGTAAGTCATGTGCTAAATTATTTTCAAGTTCCTCTTCTAGAAAGGACAAATCAAAATCATCATCATGGGATGATGTTTCGGGGTGAGATGTTGATCGATCTGTCTGTAAAGAAGATTGCTCATTTTGGTTTCCGCTTTGTTTGTGCGGATTAAAAATGCGCGTAAGCCTTTCCAAAGGATCATGGTGTTCATGATCGTGTTTTGTTTCGTGTAGATTTTTGCGATCGTTATCGCTCATAGCTTTTCTCACATGGTGATTTGCATCTGCGTGCAATCAATGGTTGATTTTGATTTGTTAGATTAAAATTATAAATTTTCCCCCTCTCATGCAAGGATACATGAAAAAGTTTATCAATAGAGTACCTATTGTATGTATTTATAGAACTTTTTCAACGCATTTCTATTGGTGCTTCGACTCCTATGATGGTAAGTCCTGATGATAAAATATTGATAACAGCTTGTATCAACCCCAATCTTGCAAAGGATAACTCTTTATCATCAGGTTGAATAAAGCGTAAATTGAGATTTTCACTCCCTTTATTCCAATGGGTGTGAAAGCTGGAAGCAAGGTCATAAAGATAAAACGCTAATCGATGCGGTTCCTTATGAACGACGGCCTGTTCAATGATACGTGGATATTCAGAAAGTTTGCGTATTAACAATATTTCATGGTCATCTGTTAATCGATGAAGATGGGCGATTAATGTATCATTTGAAAAGCTTTTAATATGAAGCGCTTCTTGTGCTTGACGAAAGACTGAGTGACAACGTGCACTTGCATATTGTACGTAAAAGATGGGGTTATCTTTTGATTGTTCTGTTACTTTTGCAAAATCAAAATCAAGAGGTGCTTCACACTTACGGTATAGCATCATAAAACGCACAGGATCACGCCCAACCTCTTCGACAACATCGCGTAGAGTGACAAAAGATCCTGCTCTTTTTGACATGCGTACAGGATGACCGTTGCGAAAAAGTTTTACCAATTGACATAAGAAGACGCTTAATTTAGCTTTATCCCCAGAAATTGCTTTTGCCATTGCCTCTAGCCGCTTTACATAGCCAGCATGGTCTGCGCCTAGAATATAAATCATTTCATCAAAATGACGATTAAATTTATCCCGAAAATAAGCAACATCAGCAGCAAAATAAGTGTAAGAACCATCAGATTTAACTAAAACACGGTCTTGGTCATCACCAACATTTGTTGAACGGAACAAAGTTTGTTCACTTGGTTCCCAATCTTCTGTATTTTGTCCCTTGGGAGGGGGGAGTTTTCCTTTGTAGATATAACCATTTAAAGTGAGGTCGTTGATGGTGTTACGAATGGCGCGTGCATTATCTGCATAAAGCATTCGCTCAGAAAAAAAGATATCATGATAAATATTAAGAGCAGCCAAATCTTCGCGAATCATGGTCATCATTGCATGAATTGCACGTTCTTTTACAAGAGATAAGGCTTCATCTTTATCCATCGTGAGGAGTTGATCACCAAACTCTTGAGCAAGCGATTGTCCCAATGGTATCAAGTATTCTCCAGGATAGAGCCCTTCTGGAATTTCATTAATTTCTTGCCCAAGAGCCTCACGATAGCGCAATAGTACAGAGTGGGCGAGGACTTCGATTTGTTGACCAGCATCATTGATATAATATTCTTTTGTAATGTTATAGCCCGTAAATTGCAGCAAATTGGAGAGAACATCTCCAACAACCGCTCCGCGGCAGTGTCCTACGTGCATTGGTCCTGTCGGATTTGCTGAGACATATTCAACATTGACGCGTTTTCCTTGTCCCATTGGGATACGACCATAAGAAGTGCCTGATTCAAGCATGGATTTTATAGCATCTTGCCAAAATAATTTTGTAAGCTTTATGTTTATAAAACCAGGACCGGCAACATCTATATTTTCGATAGAGGAATCATTTTTAAGAAGTTCTATGATTTTATCTGCAAGTGCACGTGGATTGATTCCAATAGATTTTGCAAGCACCATAGCAGCATTGGTTGATAAATGACCATGGGAGGAATCACGCGGAGGATCAACAGTGATTTTTGATAAATCTAGATCTTCTCCATTTTTTCCTTTTATATCAGATAATTCAATTGATCTCTTAATTTTTTTTTCGAAGTTTTTAAAGATATTCATATTTAGCTTCCATGATGATGCCAAAAGCCATTAGACGAAATTATCTGTATGGTCAAATAAACGGTGATATTCACGTAGAGCGTAGTGATCTGTCATGCCTGAAAGAAAATCAGCAATCAAACGTGCTAACTCTTGATTTTTTAAGTGCACTGTTTTGCTCTGCCAACTTTCAGGCATTGTATTTGGATTTTCATAATAACAATTGAATAATTTTTGTACAATGCATTTTGCTGCATTGCGACGACTAAGAACTTGTTCATGGTAGTAAAGATTTTTAAATAAAAAGTTTTTTAGTTCTTTTTCATAAACGGTCATTGTTGGTGAAAAGGTAACAATAGTTTGTTTTGCTTGGTGAATATCGTTTATGCTTGTTGGTTTGATGCGTGCTAAATTTTCTTGTGATTGTTTGATAACATCTTCAACCATGGTTGTTATTTGTCTTCGTACAAGTGTGTAACCGCGACGCGCTTGGTCGAGGTGGGGATGCTCATCTGTTATATCTTTTAATATTGCTGCTGTTAGTGAAACATGTTCAAATTGATCGAGTGTTAAAAATTGCGAACGTAGACCATCATCAATATCATGCGCATTGTATGCGATATCATCTGCAATAGCAGCACATTGCGCTTCTAGTCCTGCAAAACAATCGAGTGCAAGGTCTTGCTCTGCATTGTATTGTAAAATATCGATAGGAACCTCCTTATTCTTCGCGTGAGGACCTAAAAGGGGACCATTATGCTTTACAAGTCCTTCGAGGGTTTCCCATGTAAGGTTAAGTCCATCAAAATTTGCATAGCGCTGTTCTAGTTTTGTGACAATGCGTAATGCTTGTGCATTATGATCAAAGCCGCCATAATGTACCATGGCTTCATTAAGTGCATCTTCTCCAGCATGGCCAAAGGGCGTGTGTCCAAAGTCGTGAACAAGGGCAATGGCTTCGGCAAGGTCTTCATCAAGGCACAGGGCACGGGCTAATGTTCTTGCAATTTGAGAGACCTCTATGGAATGGGTTAGGCGAGTACGATAATGATCGCTTTCATCAGCAATAAACACTTGCGTTTTATGTTTAAGACGTCGAAATGCATTAGAATGGATAATACGATCTCTATCTCGTTGAAAAGGTGAGCGTGTGGTGCTCATCGTTTCATGGAATAATCTACCACGGCTTGTTTGCGGATGAGCACTGTACACTGCTCGAGATTGGTAATTGAAGTTGATATTGCCTATATCCATTGCAAGCTGCCCATTATCATTTTAAAATTGAGAGTGGTTTATGACAAATAAACTTCTCTTTGAGTATGGGATACTCTTTCTTGATGGTTTAATGCAAGGATATATAAAATGAATGTGAAAATTTCAGATGTTGCTGCCCAAAAAATTGCACAGATACTTTTGCGTGAACCCGATAAAATAGCATTACGTATTTCTGTTGAAGGTGGTGGGTGTTCTGGTTTTTCTTATAAATATGACTTGGTTTCTGACATGTGTAAAGATGACCTCGTTCTCAAAAAAAATGGGGCAGTTGTGTTTATTGATTTACTATCACTTCCTTTCATGGAAGGAGCTGAGATTGATTTTGTTGATGATCTTATGGGGCAGTCTTTTCAAATCCACAATCCCAATGCTGTTTCATCATGTGGTTGTGGTGTAAGTTTTTCAATCTAAAATGATGGCTTTGTGATATTGTTTCTTGAAAAAAATATCATGTTGGTCAACAATGTGAAAATGGGTATTCTTATAAAAATAGTGCACCGATGTGTATGGTTGTGCGTGGTGCTTACTTTATTGATCTGGAGTCACTGTGCTTTTTCTGAAGAAGAAGGGCAAGATCAGCAGCAGGGACAATCAAGGAGTTTTATTGTAAAGTCTCAAGAGCAGGGAAAAGAAAATTTAGCATCTCAAACACAACTCATTTTGAATGCTCGATTAACAAATAGTCATCCGGGTATTGAAAAAGGGCTTGTCTGGCGGGTTTATGCCCCTATTTTAGGGATTGATAATAAATTACCATTAGTGGCAATCCATAAGGGGGGAAGTGCACGTTTTGATCTCGAACCAGGAAGTTATCTTGTTCATGTCTCATTTGGTCATATGAGTGCTGTGCGCCATATTCGCCTAGAAAATGGACAGAGTCTTGTAAAAAACTTTAATCTTGAGGCTGGTGGTGTCATTTTAAATGCAACACTGCTTAATGGTGTAATGAATGAAAAGGAATTACGTTTTACCATTTATGAGGATGAAAAAGAAAATGATGATACGGGGGTGATTTTATCAAATGTTAAACCCCAATCAGTTGTACGTTTAAAAGCTGGACGCTACCATGTTGCTTCCCATTATGGTTCTATTAATGCGACGGCTCGTTCCGATATTCAAGTGGATGCTGGTAAAATGACAGAAGTTACCCTTGAACATCAGGCTGCTCAGATTGTCTTAAAGCTGGTACGACAAGAAGGAGGGGAAGCGCTTGCAGATACAAGTTGGTCTCTTGCCAATGATTCTGGTGATATCGTTTATGAAACAGTTGGTGCTTATGTTTCACTCGTGTTAGCGGAGGGAGAGTATATTGCAATTGCTAAAAATAAAGATAAAATCTATCAAAAAGTTTTTTCAGTCGTTTCTGGTCATGATGAAGATATAAGTGTGGTGGCGAATGAGCAAAATATGCAACGAATTGATGAAGATGTGGATTGATCGTTGTCATGGGGGTAAACTATGATGAGAGACGGGGTATGAGTTTTGATTGAAATTTCAACAGTTGGTGTGTTTTTTGCTGGGGCACTCTCTTTTTTGTCGCCCTGTGTTTTGCCATTAGTTCCTCCTTATTTGTGCTATATGGCAGGTGTTGGTATTGATGATTTTCGTTCAGAAAATCGTGATGAGAAAGTCTTTATACGGTGGGCTTTATTGTCTTCTGTTATTGCTTTTGTTCTCGGGTTTACGACTGTTTTTGTTGCTTTAGGTGCCAGTGCTAGCACAATTGGGAAATTCATTGGTTATTATCGTGATTGGTTCGCCCTTGCTGCTGGAATTGTCATTATTATTTTTGGTTTAAATTTTTTGGGGATTTTCAAGATCGCTTTTTTATTTCGTGAAGCGCGTTTTCAGACCAAAAAAACACCTGCTGGTCCTTTAGGCGCGTATATTATTGGGTTAGCTTTCGCTTTTGGTTGGACACCGTGTATTGGCCCCATTTTAGGCCCTATTATAACGCTTGCTGGAACAAAAGAAACTGTGGGAGAGGGAGCTGTTCTATTAGCGGTTTATGCATTAGGTCTTGCTATTCCTTTTATGTTGGCAGCTTTATTTTCGAGCAGTTTTATGCGATTTTTAGGAGCTTTTCGTATTCATTTAGGAAAAGTTGAAAAAATTATTGGTGTTTTTCTTATTCTTACAGGGATTTTGTTTTTAACAGGCTCTATGCAGGATCTTTCATTTTGGCTTTTAGAACATTATCCTTCGTTGAGTTATATTGAAGATATTCGTTGGCACGATATTATGAATTTTTTTGGATTTTCTCGTTAGTCTTATGTGTTTTTATGGTTAGAAGTTGTCTTTCTATTGTTCTTGCTGCAGGTGAAGGGACACGCATGAAATCGTCTCTGCCTAAGGTACTTCATAAAATTGCTGGATTGCCTCTTATATGCCATGTTCTAAAACAAATAGAATTGGCAGGCTCTTCACAATTAGCAGTCGTTGTGGGATTTGGTGCTAAGGAGGTTACGCACGTTGTTCAGTCATTTGTAAAAGATGCGATGATTTTTGAACAAAAAGCGCGTTTAGGAACAGCTCATGCTGTTTTATCTGCTCGTTTAGCTTTGCAAAAGGAAGTGGATGATATTCTCATTGTTTTGGGGGATACGCCTCTCATTCAGCAAGATTCATTGCACCAAATGCGTGCACAGCTTGCTGATGGAGCAGATGTTGTTTTTGCAGGTTTTCATACCCAAAATCCAACAGGTTATGGGCGTCTTCTCGAGAAAAATGGTCAATTGATCGCAATTGTAGAAGAAAAAGACGCTAGCGATGAAGAAAAAAAGATTTCTTTTTGTAACGGTGGAATACTCGCTATGCGTGGAAAACATGCACTTTCTCTTTTAGAGAAGGTTGGTAATAACAATGTGAAAAAAGAATATTATTTAACAGATATTGCTGCTCTTGCAACACGCGAAGGATTAGATGTGCGTGTTGTTGAAGTTCCTTTTGAAGATATTGTAGGAATTAATAACAGTCTTGAGCTTTCTGAGGCTGATTCTTTGTGGCAAAAACGTAAAGCGCGCGATTTAATGTTATCGGGTGTTACACTCTTAAAACCAGAGACACTCTATTTTTCTTATGATACAGAAATTGAACCAGGGGTGGTGATAGAACCAAATGTTTATTTTGGATTAAGCGTGAAAGTACAATCTGGTGCTGTTATTCATGCATTTAGTTATCTCGAGGGTGCTGTGGTTGGTAAGGATGCACAGATTGGTCCCTATGCACGTTTGCGTCCTGGAACAGAGTTGGCGAAGTCCGTAAAGATTGGAAATTTTTGTGAAGTCAAACAAGCTAAGGTAGGAGAATCTTCTAAAATCAATCATTTAAGTTATATTGGTGATGCCGAAATTGGTGCACATACCAATATTGGAGCCGGTACGATTACTTGCAATTATGATGGATTTAACAAATATAAAACCATGATTGGTGATTATGCTTTTGTTGGGTCTAATACGGCACTTGTTTCCCCATTAGTAATAGGGGATGGCTCTTATGTTGCTTCAGGAAGTGTTATTACTGAAAATATTCCTATGAACAGTATGGCTTTTGGGCGTGCACGACAGGTTATAAAAGAGGGCTATGCGACAAAATTTCGAGAGCGCTTGTTAGAAAACAAACAGAAAAAATGATTATTTTCAGTCTATTCCTTTGTTTCGTGTGAATCTAACGATGGATAGGATGTTTATTCTTAAAGATTGCCGTACTCCATGTTTGAATTATTTTATTATTTATAGTTTTAAATAAAGGCTGTTGGATTGTTTTATAAGATTTAAATCTTAAGATGTGGGTTGGAGCTTTTTAATGTGTGGAATTATTGGAATTATTGGAAAGAGGTGTGTTACGTCCTCTTTGGTTGAGGGGTTAAAACGTCTTGAATATAGAGGGTATGATTCATCTGGGGTGGCAACAGTCCATAATGGGCATCTTTATCGTGTACGTGCTGAGGGGAAGCTTGTTTATTTAGAAGAAAAATTAAAAAAAACACCTCTTGAGGGAAGTTTAGGGATTGGTCATACCCGTTGGGCTACGCATGGAATTGCTGTTGAACGCAATGCGCATCCCCATGTGACTGAAAAGCTTGCGATTGTTCATAATGGTATTATTGAAAATTTTGTAGAATTGCAAAAGGAACTCATAGAAGATGGTTATATCTTTGAAACAGAGACGGATACGGAAGTTATTGCACATTTAATAACGCGTGCATTAAAAGAAGGTCTTTCTCCGCAAGAAGCTGTACGTACCAGTTGGAAAAGGCTGCAGGGGGCTTTTGCTATTGTTCTTATTTTCGAAGGTGAAGATAACCTTATGATTGCGGCTCGTTCTGGTCCACCTCTGGCAATTGGTTATGGAAAAGATGAATTTTTTGTGGGGTCAGATGCGATTGCTTTGGCACCATTCGTTGATCATATTAGCTATATGGAAGATGGGGATTGGGCTGTTCTCACACGGGAAGGCGTCAAAATTTATGATGTATATAATCAACCGGTAAAACGTCCTGTGACAACATTACTTGAAGAGGCTTTATTGATTTCTAAGGGTAATCATCGTCATTTTATGCACAAGGAAATGTTTGAACAACCTGAAGTGATTTCTCATAATTTGGCGCATTATCTTGATCTTGGAAATTATGCCGTTCGATCATTTGAGAATTTGATTGATTGGAAAAATATTCATCGTCTCCTTTTTGCGAGTTGTGGAACGGCTTATTATTCAACCTTAGTTGCGCGCTATTGGTTTGAGAAATTTGCCGCTTTAAGTGTTGATAATGATGTTGCTTCGGAGTTTCGTTATCGTGAACCTCCTATAACGTCTGATGTGTTGTCGCTGTTTGTTTCTCAATCTGGTGAGACAGCTGATACATTGGCTTCTTTGCGTTATTGTCGTGAGCGGGGTGTAAAAACAGCAACAATTGTGAATGTAGAGCAATCAACAATGGCAAGGGAGGCTGATTTTATTCTCCCAACACTTGCCGGACCGGAAATTGGTGTTGCGTCAACAAAAGCTTTTACCTGTCAATTGGCAACGCTTGCTTCACTAGCACTTAGTGCTGCTAAACAACGTGGCTATCTCTCGGTTCAAATGGAACAGCAATTGGTTCAACAATTGGCAGAAGTTCCACGTATTTTAAATGAGGTCTTAAAATTAGAGAGCAAAATTGAATGTATTTGTCGTGATTTAGTGAATGCAAAAAGTGTTCTTTATCTGGGACGTGGGACTTCTTATCCGATTGCTTTGGAGGGAGCCCTTAAATTGAAAGAGCTTTCTTATATTCATGCTGAAGGTTATGCGGCGGGTGAGTTGAAGCATGGACCAATTGCTTTGGTGGATGAGACAATACCTGTTATTGTTGTTGCACCTTATGATCGGTGGTTTGAAAAAACTTTTTCTAATATGCAAGAAGTGGTAGCACGTAATGGTCGTATTATTTTAATAACCGATAAAAAAGGAGCAGAAGTAGCTTGTCTTAAGACTTTATCAACGATCACTTTGCCAGAAGTTCCAGAATTTATTTCTCCTATTATTTATGCACTCCCTGTTCAGTTAATCGCTTATCATACGGCTGTTTTATTAGGAACAGATGTCGATCAACCCCGTAATTTAGCAAAATCAGTCACGGTTGAATAAAAGTATATTTCTGAATCTTTGGGAGAATAATCAAGTGTAAGAAATTGATTTATAATGATAGCTTATTTTTTTCACTTTTCTCTGTTGAACGAGAATATCGGAGACGGGATTTTTCTTTCTAAATTCTTTACGATAAAATAAAAAATATTTTCTGACCTGTCAAAAAATAGATCAGCTATGTGAATATAATGATAGAAAAAGGCGCAATATTTCTTCTACTGTTTTAATGCAAGAATAATTTAGATTGAAAGAAAAGATGCTGTTGTTGGTTTGTCACTCTTTCATGAAGCATAAAGATGGTAAGGGATTGTATAGATCATTTATGGTTTATTCTAAGAGAGAAAATCGTATTTGAACAGAGAGGTATTTTAATTTTTTATTAGAGGGGCTTTGTTATCCTGCTCGCAAGAGGCGTGTAGCATCATCGTGTCCGAAAAGATAAAGCAGCAACTGTAAAGCTTGTCCTTGCTGAGAAGAAAGATGAGGATCGCGTTGTAAAAATAAACGAGCATCTTTTCTTGCCATTGACAAAAGATCGCTATGAACTGCAAGGTTTGCTATATGAAATTCAGGGACTCCGGATTGTTTGGTACCTAAAAGCTCTCCTTCGCCTCGCAGGCGCCAATCTTCTTCAGCGATTTCAAAACCATCTTCTGTATTGCGGATAATATTAAGGCGTGTTGCTGCTGTTTTAGTCAGAGGATCTTTATAGAGCAAAATGCAGGAAGATTTTTTATTGCCTCGTCCTACACGTCCACGTAATTGGTGCAATTGTGAAAGGCCAAAATGTTCCGCGTGTTCGATGATAATGATCGAAGCATCTGGAATATCTACTCCCACTTCAATGACGGTGGTTGCAACTAAAATACGTGTATTTCCACATTTAAAAGATGCCATAGCGGCTTCTTTTTCTGCTGTAGACATTTTTCCATGGATCATACCAACGTGTGCACCAAAGCGTTCATGGAGAAATGCAAAGCGGTTTTCAATTGAAGTGAGATCAAGAGCTGTCGATTCCTCCACTAAAGGACAAATCCAATAGAGCTTTTCTCCTTTTTCTAATGCAATTGCGATTCGCTCTATAAGCTCATGAAGACGTTTCAAAGAAAGCATTGCTGTTGTAATGGGTTGTCGTCCCATTGGTTTTTCTGTAATTTTAGATACATCCATATCACCAAAAGCTGTTAAGACAAGTGTGCGCGGAATGGGCGTGGCGGTCATAACCAGCATATCAGGTTTATTGCCTTTTTCTGTAAGAGCGATACGTTGATGGACACCAAAACGGTGTTGTTCATCGATAATGGTTAAGGCAAGATTGTTATAAGTAATGCTGTTTTGTATGAGAGCATGGGTTCCGATGATAATAGAAACTTGACCTAATTGAATATCATTCAAGATATTTGTCCGCAATTTCCCTTTTTCTCGTCCTGTTAAAAGAGTTGTTTGTAATCCGACTTTTTCGGCAAGAGGAGCAATGGTGGAAAAATGTTGCCTGGCAAGCACTTCGGTTGGTGCCATTAAAGCTGATTGTCCTGAATTTTCAGCAATTTGTGCCATTGCCATCAATGCAACAACAGTTTTTCCTGCGCCTACATCACCTTGAAGCAGTCTTAGCATCGGTTCTGGCGAAGCAAGATCCTTCGCGATATCTTCTACTGCTTTTTTTTGTCCGGTTGTGAGTTGAAAGGGGAGGACATTAAGCAATTTTTTAGTATAAATTCCTGTTGATGGTCGAGAAGTGCCAACAAGAGATTTGGTTTTCAAACGCACGAGTCCTAGCGCCAATTGACAAGCGAGCAATTCATCATAGGCAAGACGTTTGCGTGCTGTACTTTCTAAGGATAGATCGTTGGTATTAATGGGCGCATGGATACGGCGTAAAGCAACAGAAAAAGAAGAAAAATTTTGCTGTTTTTTCACATTTTCATCTATCCATTCTGGGAGGAGAGGAATAAAATCAAGAGCGTTTTGTATGGCGCGTCTTAGTGTCTTTGCAGTTAGTCCTGCAGTAGAGGGATAGACAGGTTCGATGAGAGGAATCTGATTTGATTGTTCGCTTGGAGCAATATAGTCGGGATGCGCCATTGAAAATTGTCCATTAAACCATTCAACTTTTCCTGATACAGTGACTTTTTTTCCTTCAGGGAGTTGTTTTTTTAGCCAAAGAGGCTGAGCGTGAAAAAAGACTAAATTTATTTTTCCTGTTTGATCATGGGCAATAACACGATAGGGGATTTTGTTGTGACCACGGGGCGGTGGTTGATGTTGATCGATGATAATTTCGAGTGTAACAGTGTCTCCTTCTGTTACACAAGCAATGTTGGGACGCATTCTGCGGTCTATGACGGAATGAGGCATTAATTGAAGAAGATCAATAAGAGTTGCTTCGCGTTGTGTAGGATTAACATTTAAGAGTTTGCTCAGTAAACCATAGACTTTAGGTGTAATACCAGAAAGAGTTCGAATAGAATTAAAAAGAGGGGTAAGAAGACTTGGAGGCATGAGCAAATTTAACCTGCTCTTTTTGTTTTTTCTAGACCTTTAGAAGAGCTTTTTGGGGATAAAGTTATAAAGAGGAGGTCGCTTTACTTACACATTGAATTTTAGGAAGAAAATTAATATTTAAAGATAAATACAATAAAAGGGAGCTAAAATTAAAGTGCTTAGATGAGCTATATTATTTTTCTTTTTATTTTAGCTGTTTATTTGCTGTGAATAGAAGCATTTTCTTGATATAATTCTCTTATAAATATTAATAAAATTGGGATATTGCTCCTATGTAGGATGATGAATTTATAGCTTTAAAGTTATGATAAACAGAAGTTTTTTTCTTTTATAAGGGGTGCTGTTTGGCATTTATTTTGTAGTGGGAAATTGTGAGAGTGGTAAAAAATAAAAATAAAATGCAAGAGAACAAAAATTCTCTTCCTCGCTTTATTCATTTGAGAGTGCATTCAGCTTATTCCTTGCTCGAAGGGGCTTTAAAAATCCCCCAAATTATTCAACAGACGATTTCAGATCATGCACCAGCGGTTGCTATTACCGATACCAATAATTTATTTGGTGCTTTGGAATTTTCACAGCATTGTCTTTCTCATGGGGTACAACCTATTATTGGTTGTCAGCTTACTGTTGATTTTTGTGATGAAAATGATCATTCACGTTTGGCTAAATGGCGTAATCCTTCTGATTTTTGCTCTATTGTTCTGTTGGCTGCTAGTGAAACCGGTTATGCTCATTTGGTTCGTCTTGTGAGCCGTGCTTATCTTGATAAATGTGATACTGATCCTCCTTATATTAAAGCTCATTGGTTGTCGGCACACAGTGAAGGAATAATTGTTTTAACGGGAGGCAAGGGAGGGCCTATTAATCTTTCTTTAGCAGAAGAGAAAAAAGAACATGCTGTTGAACGCTTAATTTATTTGAAAAAATCTTTTGCTGATCGTCTTTATGTGGAATTACAACGGCATGGCTCTTATGATCGGAGAGTAGAAGCTGATCTTATTGAATTGGCTTATGCGCATGAAATTCCTCTTGTTGCAACAAATGAAGCCTTTTTTCTGAAGAGAGAAGGGTATGAAGCGCATGATGCGCTGATGGCTGTTTCAGAAGGACAAATAGTCTCTAATCCAGATCGTAAACGTGTGACGCCAGATCATTATTTGAAGTCACAAGATGAAATGGTTACACTGTTTTCTGATCTTCCAGAAGCTTTAGAAAATAGTGTTGAAATTGCATTGCGTTGTCATATTGCCACGCCTCTTCGAAAACCGATATTGCCTCGTTTTATAGAACAATCTGCTAATTCAGAAAATACTTTAGAAGTAGAAGATAGTGAGTTGTTAAATCAGGCTAAAGCTGGTTTGAAGATGCGGCTTGAAACAATTGGATTAGCTGAAGGGTATACGATTGCAGATTATGAGCAGCGGCTTGATTATGAAATTTCAGTTATTACGCGTATGCAATTTTCTGGATATTTTCTTATCGTTTCAGATTTCATAAAATGGGCAAAGGTTCATGATATTCCCGTTGGACCAGGGCGGGGTTCTGGTGCTGGTTCACTTGTTGCTTATGCATTGACGATTACTGATGTTGATCCATTGCGGTTTTCTCTTCTCTTTGAACGTTTTCTCAATCCAGATCGTGTTTCGATGCCAGATTTTGATATCGACTTTTGTCAAGAGCGGCGCGAAGAAGTTATTCAATATGTTCAAAAAAAATATGGACGTGATCAAGTTGCTCAAATTATTACCTTTGGTAAGTTACAGGCACGTGCAGTTTTGCGTGATGTGGGGCGTGTTTTAGAAGTTCCTTATCGTCAGGTGGATTATCTTACAAAATTAATTCCTGCCACACCAGGAAGTCAGGTAGAATTGGCTGATGCTATTAAGGATGAACCTAAATTTGAAGAGGAAAAGAAAAAAGATCCCGTTGTTGGACGCGCATTAGATATCGCACTCCAGTTGGAGGGACTTTATCGTCATGCTTCGACTCATGCTGCTGGGATTGTTATCGGAGATCGTCCGCTTTGGGAGCTTGTCCCGATGTATCGTGATCCTCGTTCTGATATGCCTGTTACACAATTTAACATGAAATATGTTGAACAGGCAGGGCTGGTAAAATTTGATTTTCTTGGATTAAAAACGCTTACTGTTTTGAAAATGGCAGTCGATTTTGTTGCCAGAAAGGGGATTAAAATAGATTTATCAAATATCCCTCTGAATGATGAAGCAACCTACGCTATGATGGCACGTGGTGAAACGGTTGGCGTGTTTCAGGTGGAAAGTTCTGGTATGCGCAAGGCGTTGATTGGAATGAAGCCAGACCGTATTGAAGATATTATTGCGCTGGTCGCACTTTATCGTCCAGGTCCAATGGAGAATATTCCAACCTATAATGCACGCAAACATGGGGAAGAGGAAATTGCTTCTATTCATCCTAAAATAGATCATCTGATCAAAGAAACACAAGGTGTTATTGTCTATCAAGAACAGGTGATGCAGATTGCTCAGGTGCTTGCTGGCTATTCGCTTGGAGAAGCCGATTTATTACGTCGTGCTATGGGGAAAAAAATTCATGCTGAAATGCAAAAACAGCGTACGCGTTTTGTCAATGGAGCTGTTGCAGGTGGTGTTGATAAAGATCAAGCTGATATTATCTTTGATCTTTTAGCAAAATTCGCTGATTATGGTTTTAATAAATCGCACGCTGCTGCTTATGCAATTGTTTCTTACCAAACAGCTTATATGAAAGCAAATTATCCCGTTGAGTTTTTAGCAGCTTCAATGACGTATGATATGACGAATACAGATAAACTTAATGATTTTCGGCGTGAAGCATTAAGGCTGGGTATTGAAGTTATTGCACCTTCTATACAAACATCTCATCGTGTTTTTGAGGTTGGTGATAACTGTATTTATTATTCTCTTGCTGCCATTAAAGGAGTGGGAGAAACTGTTGTGGATCATATTGTTACTTGTCGAGGGGATAAGATTTTTAAGGATCTGGAAGATTTTTGTGCGCGTGTTGATCCTCGTATTGTTAACAAGCGTGCGATGGAAAGTTTAGTTTGTGCTGGTGCTTTTGATTGTTTTAACATTGCACGTGAGGTTTTATTAGCCAATCTTGGAACCCTTCATGCGCGTGCACTTCGTATTCTCGATGACAATTCTAGCGGGCAGGTTGATATATTTGGAATGGCAGGCGGATTAAAAGAACCATTGATCTTATCGCAAACAACCCCTTGGTTGCTGGCTGAGAAACTTTATCGAGAATTTCAAGCTATAGGTTTTTACTTTTCTGCGCATCCATTGGAGGAGTATCAAGCTATTCTAGACAAAAAACGCATTCAGACTTGGGTTAATTTTGCCAATGCCGTTAAAGGAGGAGCAACGGCTGCACGGCTTGCTGGAACTGTTGTGGCAAAAAACGTGCGCAAAACAAAATCTGGTAAAAAAATGGGAATTATTCATTTTTCTGATACAAGTGGACAATATGAAGCTGTTCTCTTTTCTGAGGCACTCTCGGATTATGAAGAGATGCTAGAACCCGGAAAATCTTTTATTATTACGGTGAGCGCAGAAAATCGTTCTGAAGGAGTTAGTTTGCGAATTGAAACAATTCAGTCGTTGGAACAGGAATCATTAAAACAGCATAAAATGATGCGTCTTTTTATAAAAACAGTTGATATGCTTCCACAAATTGAACAAAATTTAAATCTTGGGGGGAATGGAGAGGTTGGGCTTATTTTAATACAAGAGGATGGATTGCGAGAAGTCGAAATTGCGCTTCCTAAGCGATATAAGGTAAATTCACATGTCGCAAATGCTATGAAATTAATTCAGGGTGTTGTTGATGTAGAATTGAGTTAACAGAAAGATTAAAGATGGGAGCTGATTTTGAGTGGTGTTTTTGCTTTTAGGAGAGCTAAAAATTGAGCTTTTAAAATCGGATTGTAGGTTTCGAAAAATATTGCTTTTATTTGAGTAAATTATGATGTTTTTTAGTGTCATAGTGTCATAGTGTCATAGTGTCATAGTGTCATAGTGTCATAGTGTCATAGTGTCATAGTGTCATAGTGTCAAAAAATCTCTTTCTTTCGTAATATTCAAAATACTGGAAGAATTTTATAAGTTTTTATCATTATTTTTTATGGAATTCATCGCATCATACATGTAAAGCCAATCGAGATCTGACATAATGCTCTCTGGTGTACGAATTTTCATCATGAGATTGCGTGCAATTGCTATAGGACCGGTTGCGTGATAGACCAATCTATTGAAATCTCCGCGTTTTTTTACTGCTACAATACGGGGGGTGCGTGTTGTTTCGTAAAGCGAAAGTGCTTTCGTTAATGAAAAATCTTTCAATGAAAGTGCTTCTGCTAATGTGGCAGCATCTTCGATTGCCATAGCGGCACCTTGCGCTGCAAAAGGTAAGGCTGCATGTGCACAATCGCCAACAAATACTTGTCTCTCTAAGCCGATAAAACGATTTTGTTTCATTTGAAAGAGTGGCCAATAGCTCCATTCATCGATATGATCAAAGATTTGTAAGATTTTTGAATTCCAACCTTTAAAAAGAGATTTGAGTTTTTCTTTATCTCCTTTATGAGCCCATCCTTCTTTTGAATTTTCTCCATGCGTAATGGCGACAAAATTAAAAATTTTTTCTGACGATTGAATGGGATAGACAACAAGATGATTTTTGGGTCCCATCCAAGCTGTAATTGTCTTCATATTTTGCAATGAAGAACGAAATTTTTGAGGAAGATTATCAAATGTTGTTGTTGCACGCCAAGCAATAAAGCCACTAAAATTTGCTCTTTCATGAAAGGGAGATTGTTGCCGTAATGTTGACCAAACTCCATCACATCCGATCTGAAGGGGCGTTGAATGAAGCTGTTCTGTTGTTGTATCTGTTTTTATTGTCTTTATTTTAATGTTGGTTGCAGATTGGGTAGAAGATACAATCGTTTCACCTGCTTTGTATTTGATCAAAGGATTTTCAATCACTGCATCATATAAAATTTGTTGTAAAGCTGCGCGGTGGATCGTCATATAAGGGGCTTTCCAATATTTTTCTGTTAGATTGATAAGATGAGCCCGTAGATGTATTTTTAAAGACAATCCATCTTTTAACTCAAGAAAATGTGGGATTGTAGCGACTTCAGTGAGTTTGTTAAGAAGTTCCCAGCGAGCAAGAATAGATGTTGCATTTGGTGTCAGCTGAATACCAGCGCCTATTGTTTCAAGTTGCTTACACTTTTCGATAATGGTGCTTGCAATTCCTTTATGAGCGAGTGCTAAAGCGGTGCTTAAACCAGCAATTCCTCCTCCAACAATGAAGGGCGATCGGTTCACAAATGATTCCATATTAAACAAGCAGAATTAAAAGAGTGGTTATTAAGAAAGCCCAAAAACGCGATTATAATAGCTTTTCTGGATGATATAAACATCCTGTTGGGTTTGTTTGATCGTATGATAGCGAGGGAACATAACGATAAAGGGTTGAGCAATAAGGGCAAATTTTCTCATCTGCTTCTCCCATGTCGATAAAGATATGGGGATGATCGAATGGTTGTGTAGCGCCTACACACATAAATTCTTTCACACCAATTTCGATTATTTTATATCCAAGGTCATTTTGGAAATGGGGAATATTGTGATCAGCCATGGCGTACAAACTCCAGAATAAATTGTCTCATCAGCTATAATTAGGCTCTTCTATTTTATAGGCGTGAGTTTGTAATAAAGCTTATAATAATGCAAGCTGCTTTTTAAGACAAATTTCTCCTCCTTTATGCTATATTAGAATAATTGTCGTGTTTTTAGCGCTTTGCGCATAGAAATAGTTTCAAGTATTTTTAAATATTAAATGAAAACACGATGAGAAAAGTTAGGCATTGATATATTACTATGATGATAACATATTATAAAATGTTATATGAGATATTTCATCAAGGATTTTAGAAAATATAAAAGAAAATTATTTAGGATATATGGAACAGAGGGTGGTAGATAAAATTTCTATATCGAATATAACAATGAAAAATCCGGTACGGTTTATTAATCGAGAGTTTTCATGGCTACAATTTAATAATCGTGTTTTGATGGAAGCGGCTAATTCGAAACATCCTTTATTAGAACGCCTACAATTTCTTTCTATTTCAGCTGCAAATCTTGATGAGTTTTTTATGGTTCGTGTTGCTGGGCTAGCAACTCAAATTCGTGCTCGCGTTACAGCGTGCAGTGCAGATGGGCACACTCCACAGGAACAACTTGATATTGTATTAGCTGAGATTTCAAAGCTGCAGGCTCACCAACTACGAGAATTGAATGTTTTACGTGATGAATTAAAAAAGAATAATATTGAAATTATTTGTTCTGATGATCTTTCAGAAATTGAAAAATCATGGCTTGAAAAGTATTTTCTTGAGACAATTTTTCCTGTTTTAAAACCTTTGCCTGTTGATTCTACCCATTCTTTTCCATTTATTCCTAATTTAGGGCTTTCTATTGCGCTTCAATTGTCTGGAGAAACTGATCATAACTCACACACAGTGCTGTTGTCTATTTCAATGCTTTTGAGGCGTTTTATTCTTCTTCCTCAAGAGGGCAATCATTTTCGTTTTATTGCAGCTGAAGATGTTATTTGCTTTTTTATTAAACATGTATTTCCTAATTATGAGGTTAAAGGAATTGGTACATTTAGAGTAATCCGAGATAGTGATATTGAAGTCGAAGAAGAAGCTGAGGATCTTGTTCATTTTTTTGAAACTGCTCTCAAAAGGCGGCGCCGTGGGCAGGTTATTCGAGTTGAATTTGACGCAAAAATGCCAGAGAGTTTACGCCAGTTTATAGCGAATAGTCTTGCTGTTCCTGATAATTGTATTAATGTTCTTGATGGATTTTTAGCGCTTAATATGGTATCAGAAATTGTTTCTATCCCCCGTAATGATCTCAAATTTATTCCTTATATTCCCCGTATTCCAGAATGTATTCGTGAACATAAAGGGGATTGTTTTGCGGCTATTCGTGAAAATGACATTGTGATTCATCACCCTTATGAGACATTTGATGTTGTTGTCCAATTTTTACGTCAAGCTGCTTGCGATCCTGATGTTGTGGAAATCAAACAAACACTTTATCGTACATCAAACGATAGTCCAATTGTTGGAGCTTTGATTGAAGCAGCTGAACAGGGAAAGTCTGTGACTGCTTTGGTAGAACTTAAAGCACGTTTTGATGAGGAAGCAAATATTCGTTGGGCACGGGATCTTGAATGTGCTGGGGTTCAAGTTATTTTTGGTTTTATTGCATTAAAAACTCATGCCAAGATGTCATTGGTTGTGAGACGTGAGGGAAAACGTCTTTGCTCTTATGTTCATCTTGGAACAGGGAATTATCATCCCATTAACGCTAAAACTTATACGGATCTTTCTTTTTTTTCCAAGGATGATGATATCGCTCATGATGTTGCGTTATTGTTCAATTATATTGCGCAATATGAGCGTCCGAATGAAACAATGAAGATTGCTTTTTCACCCTTAACATTGCGTGGTCGTATCTTAGAGCATATTGAGGGAGAAATTGCTCATGCACAACAGGGAAGGTTTGCTGCTATTTGGATGAAAGTTAATGCATTGGTTGATCCTGAAATTATTGATGCTTTATATCGTGCCAGTCAAGCAGGGGTGCAAATTGATTTGGTTGTGCGGGGGATATGTTGTTTACGTCCTCGTATTCTAGGAATTTCAGATAATATTCGTGTAAAATCAATTGTCGGGCGTTTTCTTGAACATAGTCGCATTTTTTGTTTTGGGAATGGTCAAGATTTGCCTAATGAAAATGCACTTGTTTACTTAGGTTCTGCTGATATGATGCCTCGTAATCTAGACTATCGTATTGAAATATTGGTTCCAGTTTTTAATAAAATAGTGCGTCAAAAAATTCTTTTACAAATTATGTTGGCTAATATCATTGATAATCAACAAAGCTTTGATATACTTAAGGATGGAACATCAAAACGTATCACACCGCAGATAGGTGAAAGTCTGTTTAATGCGCAGGAGTATTTTATGGCTAATACAAGTTTTGCGGGGAGAAAAGAGTCCTTTGAATCTTCTGTTTCGCGCTTGATTGCGTTGCGTCGGCAACAAGCCGAAATACATAAAGATTAAAATCCAATGACATATATAGATGCTCAAGGTCGGTTAAAAGGGCGTAAGCCTGTTGCTGTTGTTGACATTGGCTCAAATTCTGTTCGGTTGGTTATTTATGAGGGGCTTGTTCGCTCACCAACGGTTTTGTTTAATGAAAAGATTCTTTGTGGTCTCGGTCATGGTGTGGCAAAAACAGGATTTTTAGAAGAAAAATCGATGAAAATGGCGTTGCAAACACTGAAACGGTTTCGTACGCTTTGTCGACAGATTGGGGCAGATGAGGTCTATACTTTAGCAACAGCAGCAGCACGAGATGCAAAGAATGGCGTAGCATTTATTCAGCATGCTGAAGATATTTTGCAAAGTAAAATATATCTTCTTTCAGGAAGTGAAGAAGCTATGTATTCAGCATATGGAGTTGTGTCTACTTTTTATCAACCAAAAGGTATTTCTGGGGATCTTGGTGGTGGAAGTCTTGAGCTGATTGATATTAATCATTCTGATGTTGGTGAAGGGATAACTCTCCCATTGGGTGGTTTAAGGCTACAGTATATGTCAAATAATGATAGTGCTGTAGCTACAAAAATTGTACATGAGCAACTTTATAAATCGTCTGTTGTTCGGACTCGTAAAGGTATAGCACGTTATTTTTATGCAGTAGGGGGGACATGGCGTAATTTGGCAAAACTCCATATGGCAATGAAACACTATCGGCTCCCTGTTATGCATGGCTATGAAGTTGATGCCGTTGAAATGGAGAACTTTTTACGTCTTGTAGCACGTGGCAATATTGATAATATGAGAGGGATTGCAGCGGTTTCTCAGAATCGTCGGAAACTTTTATCTTATGGGGCAATAGTTCTTATTGAACTCATTCAGTGTATGGAGTTTGAAAAGATAATTTTTTCTGGTGCTGGCGTTCGTGAAGGTTTTCTTTATTCACGATTGCCGCAGGCGCTTCGACTTTCAGATCCTCTCATTGCAGCATGCACAGAAATGGCTATTTTACGGGCACGTTCACCAAAACAAGCAGAAGAACTCATTGATTTTACGACGAATGCTTTTGAAGTTTTTGGAATTTCAGAAACTGAAAATGAATGCCGTTATCGTCAAGCCGCTTGTCTTCTTGCGGATATTGGTTGGCGTATACATCCAGATTATCGAGGCAATGAAGCAGCAAATCAAATAGCTTTAGGATCTTATCCAGGAATTTCTCATGAAGGGCGCCTTTATGCGGCGCTTGCTGTTTTTTTTCGCAATACAAGTTTACTGGTTGATAAAGAATCTCTCCCCATTTTTCAATTAGCAACTCAAAATATAATTGAAAAAGCACGTATTCTTGGCGAAACTATGCGGATTGCTCATCTTTTTAGTGCTTCTGTTGCAGGTATTTTACCTCATCTATTGTGGCGTAAAAAAGCAGATCATATTATTTTGCAGATCCCAAAGAATTACGCTGGGTTATTAGGAGAACGTCCTCTTGGACGATTAAAGAAGTTATCAAAAATAATAAAAAAACCTTTTGCTTTTGAAATTTTTTGATTTTTTTCTAATTTATTCGGGCTTTATGTCTTATAATAGTGCCATTGACAAGGGATAAATTAGGCAACCTATCATCATGAGCTGGACAACGGGGGGGCTTTTTGTTCCATAACGCCCGTGTCATCCCCCACGTAAGGCATTTGTAATGCCCTGAGCATTCATAAAAGAAAATATAATTTTTTTATCCAGTTACTTGCATCACAGAATGGATTTTGCATGTCATAAGCTTCGTGTGAAAATGAAAAGCCTTGTCCATCCTTACGTGACAAGGTTTTCTTTTTATGCTGTGTCATTTTGACGTTGCTATTTAGCTTGCTCGATGACATTCAAAAGATTCGATTGTAATAAACGCGATAAAAAACTAAATTTGAAAGGTTTTGGTAAAGATCCATTGGTAATATGACGCCGGAATGTTGAAACACTCATATGAAACAGTTTTGCACTTTCACGGCCCGCTAAAAGAATATCATTTTCTGTCATTATAAAATTCTTTCACTATAAAAAATAGAAACAAATCATAAGCATTTATTAACCATATTTTCGAATCCTTTGAAAGGTATTTAATTTATAAAAAACAATATTTTATTATATAATTTCTGATGTGATTATTTATGCTTCTTATTGAGACGATATGAGAGAAAAGGGAGAGAAAGTCATCCACAAATAATGGGGTTATGTATCCCATATCTTAGCTTTGATCTGTAACATAAGCCGTCCATTTATCCATATAGACACGGCGCTGTTCTAGATAGTCTGTTCGACGATAGGGCACCGCTCTACTTGTCTTCCGACTGTATGACCTAGGATGGTTTCTGCGATTTTATAAGGGGGAGCGGTTGTTTCAGTAAGCCAATCGCGTAAACTAGAACGAAACCCATAGGGGCAGACATCAAGTTTATTTTTTCTCATATACTTTGACATACAATTCTGAGCAAGGGGACTACGACTGGTTGCAGAAAAAAAGAAAACATTGCGAGAAAGCAAGCGCGCTTGTTTTAAAATTTCTGATGTCTTTGTTGATAAGGGCACGCGAAATTCTGTTGTAGCGTCATGCAAACCGTTCATATTTTCAGCAGGGATAGTCCATATACCCCCATCCACTTGATTTTATGAATATGACACAAAGGAAAAGTGCGAATCCCTGTAAGGATGAGTAGACGCAAAGCCAATAGTGTTAGGGTTGTTGTTTGGCAAAGTGTTTTTTATAAAAAGATGGTACATCTCTTCAATCCATTGCTGGTAAATTTTGTGTTTTATGGCGTTGTTTTCTTAAGAGAGAGTGTGCTTTTTCTGTTATTTGTAAATCAACATTCAAATCTAAGGCGCAGTATGTTTGAGATAAAGATTAAGACGGTTCAAGTGCTTTCTTTGCTGTTCCATCTTTTGTATACCAAATTGGGGCAAGGGTATTGCGTATCTCTGTTTGTATACTCTCTGAAACAGGCAGACAGCCTAATTTGGGGAGAATATGAAGGCGTAAAGATAAGACCAATCCCCAGCTTTTCCATCATTTTTGAATTTAGCTTTACGGCTTTCAAAGGCATCTAGAGCAATGTATTTGAAGTAACGGAGATTATGCATTGCCTCACGTTTTTGTTTGTTGCGTTCTTTAATAGGGTCACGACCTTCACGTAAAATAGAACGCCATTCGGTTGCACATTCACGAGCTTTTTTAAAGAGACATCTCTCAAGGCACCCAAGCCCATTTCACGGCGGCGTCCATGAATTGTATAACGATAAAGCCATTGAGCACCACTATCTTTACGTTTGTGAAGAAGCAAGCCGGCACCATCATTATATTTGCTAGCTCCCAATGTTGCGACAGTCCTTGGCACTTGAGACGATTCATAAGAGCCATTTTAGTCCTTTCTTGTACAGTTTTTACCCACACGCCAGCCCCGCTTATGACGTGCAAGAGAATGGTTTTGATTGTTAGATTGTAATCTCGGTAGTTTTTTTAATACGATATGGTGACGTGAGGCATTATATCTTTGTTTGTTCCTATTGCTAGGCTGCTATTTTTGTAACGAATGCGCTTTTATTATAAGAACTTTTTCTTTTTAAAACTTTTAAATGAGGAGCTGTCTGTGTTTTTAGATTTTTGTAATAAGATTGCTATTTGATTGACCTGATAAAGATTTAGCTGTCATTTTTAATAAGAGTTTACTATTTAAGTTTTTAACTTTGTCAGAAGTAGGCTTTAGTTATCCTATTTGCGTTGGTCCATAGGGCATACCAATTTATGTAGATAATAAGTAGCGTAATGGATTTTTAAAAATGAAAATGTAAATTAAAGCTGTTTTGTGCTTATTTTTCCATCGTTAAAGTAAAACCCTATCTGCCCCTTTAGCAGTTGTTCGGCTTTTTTACCAAAAATTTCATAGCGCCAGCCATTCATAGCGGGAATATTTTTCTTTATTCCTCCATTGGCAATTTTTTCTAAATCATTAGATGTTGCAATAATTTTAGGGGCAATGCTGTTTTC
Source organism: Bartonella sp. MR168JLCBS (assembly GCF_042194175.1). NCBI lineage: Bacteria > Pseudomonadati > Pseudomonadota > Alphaproteobacteria > Hyphomicrobiales > Bartonellaceae > Bartonella > Bartonella sp. MR168JLCBS. The sequence goes on from NZ_JBHIMP010000006.1 coordinate 112,964, forward strand.
GCTTGCAACAATTTTTAATAACACTTTGAGCAGATCGATAACAGCGACCGTCGTATCATTGAGTGGATTATGTTTAGGAATGGGGGGTAAAGTAGAAAGATCCACCTCTAAACCTTCGTGGACAGCTTTGATTAATGATTGAGCAATTGAGAGTTTATCCCAATTCTTATTAAGACTGCGCAATCGTTTTAATGCAGATTCATCTTTTGGTTGTTGGGTTGCTATTTCTATAAGACATTCATCTTTTATGATATGACGACGTGGCATATTGTATCTTCGTGCTTCACGTTCACGCCAAGCTGCTATCTTTTGTAATACAGCAAGTTCACGAGGCTTTTTAATTTGTCCTTTCACTTTTTTCCATGCTTCATCTTCTGGCATATCATAGGTTTTAGGATTTAAAAGGATTGTTAGTTCATCATCCATCCAGTGAGCACGTTGATTTTTTTCTAACCTTTTTTTCAATAACAGGTAAACATCTCTTAAATAGGTTACATCGGCAAGTGCATAGAGCAGTTGTTTTTCAGACAAAGGTCGGCAACTCCAGTCTGTAAAGCGGGAGGATTTATCAAGATGATGCCCCGTGCAACGTTGTACAATTTGATCATAGGAGATAGAATCACCAAACCCACAAATTGATCCTGCTATTTGCGTATCAAAGAGAGGGGAAGGAATAACACCTCCAAGATGATAAATTGTTTCAATATCTTGGCGCGCAGCATGAAAAACTTTTACAACTTTTTTATCGATCATAAGGTCAAAAAAAGGTTGTAAATCAATATCTGGTGCTATGGGATCAATCAAAACTGTGACATCTGGTGATGCGAGCTGGATTAAACACAGTTGAGGCCAAAAAGTTGTCTCGCGGATAAATTCAGTATCGACTGTTACAAAATCAGAGGTACGTAGAGCGTTAAGTGCAATTTCAAGATCTGTTGTTTGTGTAATAAGATTCATCATTTTATTATAATTCGATAAATTAAATTTGTCCTTTATTGACTTTATTTTTGAGTTTTTATTCTCATATCTTGACAAATGGTTATTAAAAAGCGTTTGTAGCGCATATGAATATTATAATCAAAGGCAAAAAACATGCACCGTTATCGCAGTCATCATTGTGCGGCTCTTCGTAGATGTGATGTAGGAGCACAAGTCCGTCTTTCGGGATGGGTTCATCGTGTTCGTGATCATGGAGGAATTCTTTTTGTGGATTTACGTGATCATTTTGGAATTACACAAATTGTTGCTGACCCTGCTTCGCCGGCTTTTAAAGTTATTGAAAAAGTGCGTTCTGAATGGGTTATTCGTGTGGATGGAGAGGTATGTGCACGTTCTGATGAGGTTATTAATGCAACGCTTCCAACAGGTGAGATTGAAATTTTTGCACAAGAGGTAGAAATTCTTTCAAAATCTGATGAACTTCCTTTACCGGTTTTTGGTGAGCCTGATTATCCAGAAGATATTCGATTAAAATATCGTTTTCTTGATTTGCGTCGGGAGACTATGCACAAAAATATCATGCGTCGGACTGAAATTATTGCGGCTATGAGACGGGCTATGCAAAATAATGGTTTTACGGAATTTACGACGCCACTTTTGACAGCTTCATCGCCGGAAGGAGCACGTGATTTTTTGGTTCCAAGTCGTGTTCATCAGGGAAAATTTTATGCGCTACCGCAAGCACCACAGCAATATAAACAGTTGTTGATGATGTCAGGTTTTGATCGTTATTTTCAGATTGCTCCATGTTTTAGAGATGAAGATCCAAGGGCCGACCGTCTTCCTGGTGAATTTTATCAATTAGATGTTGAAATGAGTTTTGTTGAGCAAGAAGATGTTTTAGCAACTATGGAACCTATTATGCGTTCTATTTTTGAAGAATTTGCAGATGGAAAAACTGTGACACAGAGCTTTCCTCGCATTTCCTATGATGAAGCAATGCAAAAATATGGTTCTGATAAGCCTGATCTACGTAATCCGATCATTATGGAAGATGTTTCTCAACATTTTTATAATTCTGGTTTCAAAGTCTTTTCTCAAATTTTAGCGAATGATGAGAATGCACAAGTGTGGGCTATTCCGGCTAAAACGGGTGGAAGTCGTGCTTTTTGTGATCGTATGAATGTATGGGCACAAGGCGAGGGGCAACCAGGGCTCGGTTATATTTTTTGGCGTGAAGAAAAAGGAAATTTTGAAGGAGCAGGGCCTATCGCCAAAAATATTGGTCAACAGCGAGCTGAAGCGCTCCGTATACAGCTTGGACTTGAAAGTGGTGATGCTTGTTTTTTTGTGGCTGGAGATCCAAAAAAATTCGCATCTTTTGCTGGAGCAGCCCGTACACGGGTAGGGGAAGAATTAGATCTTCTCGATAGAGAGAGTTTCTCTTTGGCTTGGATTGTTGATTTTCCATTTTTTGAATGGAATGAAGATGAGAAAAAGATTGATTTTGCACATAATCCTTTTTCCATGCCTCAAGGGGGAGAAAATGCTCTTGAGACCCAAGATCCTCTTACTCTTAAAGCTTTTCAATATGATCTTGTTTGCAATGGTTATGAAATTGCATCAGGTGGAATTCGTAATCACTTACCAGAAATGATGCTTAAAGTTTTTGAACTTGTAGGACTTTCTAAGGAAGTTGTGAAAGATCGTTTCGGTGGTCTTTATCGTGCATTCCATTATGGGGCTCCGCCACACGGTGGTATGGCTGCGGGAATTGACCGCATCATTATGCTGTTGCAAGGTGTTAAAAATTTGCGTGAAGTTGCTTTATTTCCTATGAATCAACAGGCACTTGATCTTTTGATGAGTGCTCCGTCTGATGTTTCTCCCACACAATTACGTGATTTAGGAATCCGTATGGCTCCTACTCACAAAAATAGCTCATAAAGTTGATATTCGATATCATATCAAAAAACACAATAAAGTCAATAGGTTGTTTGCAATTATTTTACATGAATCCACTTAGGAATCCACATTTTTATACGTGATTCATTTGACCATTTTTTATATAAGATTAGCACGTATGAATAGAGCATAAAAAGCAAATCATGATGCAAATATTATAACGCATGTGTGTATTCAAATGAAATGAAAAGCAGCTATCATTCATAACAGTTCATAAATTTTATGATACGTTTTTATCACTTAAAAATCGCATTGTTTTAAAATTTAGTTGTTTGGAATTATCGATAACATACGTTTAAAGATCACATCTTGTTTTAAAGATTGGATTGTTAATAGCATAAGGAACAAATTAATATTCGCCAAAATTGAAAAGCGTAAAATCCAAAAATGCTATAGCAATATTTTATTACCTATAAGAAGGTAATCGTTTGAAACTGTCATAAGCCTATAGGTTTCAATTCATAAGGGCGCATAAAGGATTTCAATATCGTTTTTAAAACGTTTCTAAAAATTTAGAAAATGATAGGCAGGTATTATATAGATATTATCATTACAACAGATATGAAATTCAAAACGTTATATCTTATGATCAAAAGCCTTTTTAATGAATAAAAGCAAGCTATCAAAAAACGTTTTAAAAGTTATCGTTTAAAAATACGAAGCCAAATGGGATCAATCCAAATTTGGATTGAGAAATTTTAGCTTCCCTTTTTAGAGAAGCAAATAAACTTCAAAACCATTGTAACATCATAAGGCATGGGGTTTTACTAAATTTTTAATAAAATAATGCTGTTTAAAGAATGCTCTATTCTAAAGTTAACGCCCCCAAATTGGGGTGGTTAATATTGCCAACTCAAATTTGAGCCGGCTAATTTTTAAAGAAATTAGGTTTTAAAGAAAAGTACAAATACGCTTATGAGAACCTCATTAAATGAACCTTTAAACGTTTGAAACATAAAATGAGATCTTTATAAGTGTTTAAAACTTCTTTTTATCACAGTTATAACTTAGTTATCATTTGCTCTTAAGAACGTTTCATTTATGAAAAACGAAGA
>NZ_JBHIMP010000055.1:0-1735 GCF_042194175.1 Bartonella sp. MR168JLCBS
ATCATCAGCGATAAACTAACAGATGTGGAAATGCGTAACCTTGCCCAAGAAGAGCTGCCACCATTGTTCCAGAAAATGGAAAAACTTGAAAAAGAACTCCAGATACTTCTTTTGCCCAAAGATATTACTGATGAAAAAAGTGCCATTATTGAAATTCGAGCAGGAACAGGTGGATCAGAAGCAGCACTTTTTGTCGGTGATCTTTTCCGCATGTATGAGCGTTATGCCAATGCTTATAACTGGAAAGTTGAAGTCATTTCGCTTAATGAAGGTGAAGTTGGTGGATATAAAGAAATTATTGCTACTATTTCAGGCAAAGGTGTCTTTTCTAAGCTAAAATTTGAATCAGGCGTCCATCGTGTACAACGGGTTCCTGAAACAGAAACAAGTGGACGCATTCATACGTCTGCTGCTACGGTTGCAGTACTTCCAGAAGCTGAAGAAATTGATATTGAAATTCGTCCAGAAGATATTCGCATCGATACAATGCGTGCCTCTGGAGCAGGAGGACAGCATGTCAATACAACCGATTCAGCTGTTCGTATTACGCATATTCCAACAGGAATTATGGTTGTACAAGCAGAAAAATCACAGCACCAAAACCGAGCACGTGCACTCCAAATTTTACGTGCACGCTTATTCGATATCGAACAAAAAAAAGCCGAAAGTGAACGCTCAGCATCCCGTAAAAACCAAGTTGGCTCTGGTGATCGATCAGAACGCATTCGTACCTATAATTTCCCACAAGGACGTGTCACGGATCATCGTATTAATCTCACGCTGTATAAGCTTGACCGCATTCTGGAAGGAGATCTCGATGAGCTTATTAATGCACTCATATCCGATTACCAAACCGCTCTCCTTACTGAAATGGACGGCAATGGATGAACGATTATTCTCTCAAGAGTATCATCCGGCAAACTCAAGAAAAATTGCGCATTCAAAGAATTCCTGAAGCCAATCTTGATGCAAAAATACTTGTTGAATGGATAACAGGTACAAATGCATCTGTCAGAATTCTCCATCCAGATCTCTGCCTATCTTTTGAGCAAATTACACAATTAGAACAAGCTATCCAACGACGTATTAATGGCGAACCTGTCTATCGTATTATTGGAAAACGGGAATTTTATGGTATATCCTTCGCATTATCTCAGGAGACATTAGAACCACGCCCTGACACAGAAACACTGGTGGATCTTGTTTTACCTCTCCTCAAAAAATATGTAGACAAATTAGGAAAAACAACACTGCTTGATATGGGAACAGGAAGCGGCGCTATTGCCATTGCGATTCTTAAACAAATTCCCCAATCCTATGCAACGGCTGTTGATATTTCTAAAGATGCACTTAAAACAGCGATAAAAAACGCAAAAAATGCGAAGGTCATACACCGTTTTACACCTCTTCTCAGTAATTGGTTTGATTCTGTTACAGATCGGTTCGACCTTATTATTTCAAATCCACCTTATATTCCAGAAAAAGATATCAAAAACCTTGCAAAGGAAGTGCGTCTACATGATCCATTGCGTGCACTCATCGGTGGAAAAGATGGTCTTCATTTTTATCGCAAACTCGCTCATGAAGCAAGAAACTACTTAAAAACCAAAGGCTCTTTAGCCGTTGAAATCGGCCACTCTCAAGAAAAAGAAGTCTGCGACTTGTTTGAAAAAAACGGCTTTCAGTTTCTAGAGATGCGCAGAGATTTAAGTGGTATACCCCGTGCACTTCTGTT
>NZ_JBHIMP010000558.1:0-277 GCF_042194175.1 Bartonella sp. MR168JLCBS
TATGAACGTATTATTATTATGACAGATGCGGATGTTGATGGTGCTCATATTGCCTCACTCCTTATTACCTTCTTTTTTCAAGAAATGCCGGATCTTATTCGTCAAGGACATTTATACCTTGCTGTCCCTCCCCTTTACAGAATATCGCAAGGGGGAAAAGTCGCTTATGCACGTGACGACACCCATAAGAATGAATTGCTAAAAACTGAATTTACCGGAAAAGCTAAAATCGAAATTGGACGTTTTAAAGGACTTGGAGAAATGCGCGCTGAACAGC
>NZ_JBHIMP010000558.1:323-582 GCF_042194175.1 Bartonella sp. MR168JLCBS
ACGCGTTTCTATTGATATAGCAGAAATGCAAGAAACTAAACATACAGTAGAAAGCTTAATGGGAACGAAATCAGAAGCACGATTTCGATTCATACAAGAAAATTCTACTTTTGCTTCCAATCTAGACATCTAATTTTCAAAAAAATATCTCGCTCAAACCACTGCTGCTGCGTCAATAACGCGCAGTTGTGGATGGATAGTTCCATTCCAATAATTCAAACTAAGATTACCAGCCACATGGATCATTTCACCAATATTT
>NZ_JBHIMP010000559.1:0-262 GCF_042194175.1 Bartonella sp. MR168JLCBS
GTGAAGGACTTTTAGATCAAACCGGCGATCCTCTAGAAGAACGTTACATTGCCTGTAGTGAATTGCTGGCTGCCTTCCACCAAAAGTCGTGGCCTTCAGTAAAGCAATTTGCAACATTTTTGCTTCAAATTCCCTCCTATGATTGCCAAACACTAAAAACAGAACTCTCTTTATTGCTGGACTGGTACTTGCCCTTTAAAACGCGAAAAACTCTAGATCAACAAAAACGTAAAGCTTTTCTTACCTGCTGGCAGCCTTATCT
>NZ_JBHIMP010000559.1:333-582 GCF_042194175.1 Bartonella sp. MR168JLCBS
ATATTCTTTGGCGTGCACACAAAGAAGGAACTGATCGCATTGGTCTTCTTGATTTTCAAGACGGCTTAAAAGGGCCAACAGCCTATGACCTTGTCTCTTTAGCACAAGATGCACGTCTGTTTATTTCACCAACACTCGAAGCAAAAATTCTCGACGCTTATTGCACTGCACGTCATCAAGCATCACGACCTTTTGATGAAGATAAATTTCGTAAGCTTTACGCATTTGCAGGTGCTCAGCGTGCTTCGA
>NZ_JBHIMP010000560.1:0-581 GCF_042194175.1 Bartonella sp. MR168JLCBS
TTTTTGCCAAGTAAACCTGCATCATAACATTCATCAACGGCAGCTTGAAGTGCTTCACGCTCACGAATATATTCACCACGAACATAAATAAAAGCGACATTGGCTCCCATTGCAAAAGTAGCAAGTGCACACCCTTCAATCAAAGTATGGGGATCATGCCGCAAAATATCGCGGTCTTTACAAGTTCCCGGCTCCGATTCATCTGCATTTACAACCAAATAATGAGGACGGCCATCATTTTGTTTTGGCATAAAAGACCACTTCATTCCAGTAGGAAAACCAGCCCCACCACGGCCACGTAACCCCGATGCTTTCACCTCATCAATGATCCAATCACGACCTTTATCAATAATCGCCTTTATACCATCCCAATGCCCACGCGACATCGCAGCCTTTAATGATTTGTCTTTCAAACCATAAATATTGGTGAAAATGCGATCTTTATCAGCTAGCATACCCCACCTTTTTTTCTCTTGCCCTTAGCATTTTTAGCTTTTCCTCAAATGCAATTTAAAAACATCTTTTCAAGACTTCTTAACTTTAGTCAAATGTCGCCACAATGGGCAAAATAATAAAATATT
>NZ_JBHIMP010000561.1:0-580 GCF_042194175.1 Bartonella sp. MR168JLCBS
CTCCCTTGCAGAAGTGCATGCAGAGGTTGGAAGTGGATTTTGGTTTCAACTTTATGTTCTCAAAGATCGTGGGTTTATGCGTGATGTTTTGGAGCGATCTTGGCTGGCTGGTGTACGTACATTGGTATTTACAGTTGATATGCCGGTCCCTGGTGCCCGTTATCGTGATGCTCATTCAGGGATGTCTGGACCTTATGCCGGATTACGCCGTATTTTACAGGCTTTTGTCCATCCACACTGGGCTTGGAATGTTGGTATTATGGGGCGTCCACATGATCTTGGAAATGTTTCTACTTATCTTCAAAAGCAAATTACATTGGAAGACTATGTTGGTTGGCTTGGCGCAAATTTTGATCCATCAATTGGTTGGTCTGATCTGCAATGGATTCGAGATTTTTGGAAGGGAAAAATGATTTTGAAGGGTATTCTCGATCCACAAGATGCGCGAGAGGCGGTACAATTTGGTGCTGATGGTATTGTTGTTTCCAATCATGGTGGACGTCAACTTGACGGTGTATTGTCAACTGCACGGGCATTACCCGCAATTGCGGAGGTTGTAACGGGTGATTTAACCATTTTA
>NZ_JBHIMP010000562.1:0-330 GCF_042194175.1 Bartonella sp. MR168JLCBS
CTGATATGCGTTCATTACCTATTTTGCGTTCGTTTGGAGCTCCTGTTATTTTTGATGCAACGCATTCTGTTCAGGAGCCGGGTGGTCAAGGTGATTCATCTGGGGGACAACGTCAATTTGTTGAAGTTTTGGCGCGTGCAGCTGTTTCTGTTGGGGTTGCAGGTATTTTCTTAGAAACGCATCAAGATCCAGATAATGCACCTTCTGATGGACAAAATATGGTTAAAATCGATCATTTACAAAGACTGCTTGAGACTTTAATGGAATTTGATTATCTGTCAAAAAAGGTGAATTGAATAGAGAATATTTCGCCATTATGTTGTTTGACTT
>NZ_JBHIMP010000562.1:342-579 GCF_042194175.1 Bartonella sp. MR168JLCBS
ATCGAGACTTTTGTTGGATTGGATAAGGAAACTCACATGACTATAATTGTCGATATCATTGGGCGTGAAGTACTTGATAGCCGAGGGAATCCAACAGTAGAGGTTGATGTTCATTTGGAAAATGGGATTGTAGGTCGTGCTTTTGTTCCTTCAGGCGCATCTAAAGGGGCCCATGAAGCTATAGAACTTCGTGATGGTGGGATACGTTATCAAGGTAAAGGTGTTGAAAGAGCGGTT
>NZ_JBHIMP010000563.1:0-579 GCF_042194175.1 Bartonella sp. MR168JLCBS
TTTTATCAAGATGAAACCGACAATCATTAATAGCTTATTCGCTCTTATTCTCTTTAGTGGTATGTTTTTTAAGAAACCACTTTTGCGTTATGTTTTTGATTCTACTTTTAAACTTGATGATTTGGGGTGGCAAAAACTTACTTATCGTTGGGCATTTTTTTTCATTTTTCTTGCTGTTTTGAATGAAGTCATTTGGCGCAATTTTAGCGATAATTTTTGGACTAGCTTTAAAGTGTTTGGTATCATACCTATAACAATTTTCTTCATGTTTACACAGATGCCCGTTATACTTAAACATTCAAAGGATCTTTTGAAAGAAGAGGAAAAATTCGATTCTTAAATATTTTGCATTTATTGATACAAATTATTTTGTAGATTTATCATTGCACACTGTTCACGGAGGGAATAAGTGTTAATTGAGCAATTTATCTGTCGAGAAGATAATTTTGGTGTACTCATTCATGATGAAAGAAGCGGCTACACAGCTGCAATTGACGCACCTGAAAGCAAAGCTATTTGTAGCGTTCTAAAACGCCGTAATTGGACGCTTCAGACTATTTTTGTGACTCATCATCATCA
>NZ_JBHIMP010000564.1:0-291 GCF_042194175.1 Bartonella sp. MR168JLCBS
AAGAATTTGATTGGATTAATTCCCGTAAATAAACGGTTTCACGAACAGCATTTGGCAACTCAATTCCAATAACATTGCGGCCAGGAATCACAGCAACGCGCGTAGAAATAGCAGACATAGAACGAGCAATATCATCAGAAAGATTAATGACCCGTGATGATTTTACTCCCGCTGCAGGCTCAAATTCGTACATTGTCACCACAGGTCCTGGATGAACATGGATAATTTCACCCTTAATTCCAAAATCTTCCAAAACACTTTCTAAAAGTCCAGCACCGCGCTCCAATGTTT
>NZ_JBHIMP010000564.1:320-579 GCF_042194175.1 Bartonella sp. MR168JLCBS
TCATGGAAAACAGGGTCCTGCAATAAATCGATGGGGGGAAATCCATAACTGCCATAGTCAAGAGATTGAACGTTTGGCATAAAAGCAGTATCATAATTGCCTAACAACGCGCTAGCCGATTGCAATGTTTTGCCTTTTGCTTTCATCATAGACCAATCTTCTGAACTCTTCGCTACATCTTCTGTTATACAATCAGCAATATGGTTGGTATTTTTGGATTCGATAGTAGTAGCCCTTACATCATCGCTTAACGTATGAG
>NZ_JBHIMP010000565.1:0-256 GCF_042194175.1 Bartonella sp. MR168JLCBS
TTTTGCCTCTCATCAATGGCTTAATGATCCACAATAACTGTGAAAATGCTGATTTTAATCTTTTCGACAAAATGCTTAGTCATATGGAAGAACAATTCGCAGAACTCTTTGCTGCGGTTGACTGGATAAGTCTTGGAGGTGGAATCCATTTTACGGCTGAAAATTATCCTCTAGAAACTTTTGCAGAACGCCTAAAACACTTTTCAAAAACCTATGGAGTCACCATTTTTCTAGAACCAGGAGAAGCTGCTATTAC
>NZ_JBHIMP010000565.1:339-578 GCF_042194175.1 Bartonella sp. MR168JLCBS
AGAAGCCCATATGCTTGATCTTTTAATTTATCGTGAAAACGCCAAACTAGAACCCAATCAAGGTCCCCATGAAATTATGGTTTGCGGAAAATCTTGTCTTGCTGGTGATATTTTTGGAACATTTCGGTTCCCTGAACCCCTTAAAATAGGTGATAGATTATCTTTTCAAGATGCTGCAGGCTATACAATGGTCAAAAAGAACTGGTTTAATGGCCTTCAAATGCCTGCCATTGTCGTTA
>NZ_JBHIMP010000566.1:0-252 GCF_042194175.1 Bartonella sp. MR168JLCBS
TTTAGTTTCAACGTGCTATGAGGAACTGGTGTCCAAAGGAAAAATCAGTAGGGATCCAGCTCAATTGGCTTTAACAGAGCATTTTGATCATTTATTACAAAATATTGCGGAACAAAACGTTTTTCGGCCTTGGACCTTCTGGCAGTTTTTTAAAAGAAAAAAACAAACTTCTGTTGTAAAACAGGGCAGTTTTGATGGTCTCTTTCAGGGGTTATATATTTATGGTGAAGTAGGACGAGGCAAAACCATGCT
>NZ_JBHIMP010000566.1:309-578 GCF_042194175.1 Bartonella sp. MR168JLCBS
GATGTGCATGAGCGCATTAATATTTATCGTCAAACATTAAAAGCGGTAAAAGCCGGACAAAAGAGTCCTATTTTAGCAGTTGCTGAAGATTTTGCACAAGAAGCGCAGGTGCTTTGTTTTGATGAATTTAGCGTAACAGATATTGCTGATGCCATGGTATTAGGGCGCCTTGTTTCTGCTTTATTTGATCAAGGGGTTTTCTTTGTTGCAACTTCAAATGTTGCTCCCGATAATCTTTATTATAACGGTTTAAATCGAGAACTCTTTTT
>NZ_JBHIMP010000056.1:0-1728 GCF_042194175.1 Bartonella sp. MR168JLCBS
TCCAAAAACCTTGCTAGCTTCAAGAGAGAAAGATGAAGGGAAGATGGGGCTTCAATCTAGCAAGGGTAGGATTTTTTCATCCAAGGTTTCCATCTCCAAGAGAAAAGCAAAGGGATAATGAAAGGAAAAACTTGGCTTTTAAAGGAAACAAAATCATAGCCATGACATGACAAAGCATGGCTTTGATTTGACAAGGTATGTGATGAGTGCTTGAATCATACTAATTTTATATATCAATTATTCATGAATGAGCATTACTTTGAGCAGATTTTATCACTAATTCATGTGTTTTTGTGTTCTTTTGAGCAAATAGGGTTGTAAAGACAATTTGGAGAAAAAGGAACCAAAAGTAGGTCATTATCGAGCTTTGCAAGGGGTTTTTCTCAAAACAAGGAATTGATCAAGAACTCGTGGACTGTTTTGCAAGCGCGTGCCAACCTCCACTATGCTTAAATTACTAATTTAAGTGGAGGGGCACAAAGGCAGTCGCGCTCGTGAGACTAACGCGGGTCAATTCGAAGGAGAACTTCAACAAGAAGGAGCAAAACGACGAAAAGAAGTGGCCTACCACCTGTCGTGTGCCCGACAGGTGGCCTCGATGAAGAAGGAGACTCGTAGAAGCTGTTCGGCGCGAAAACGGATCGAATCGGAGTACTGCAGACTCAAAGGCAGCTTTACAGAGAATTCACACGGCCGTGTGGAAATTACCCAAGGTTGTGTACCGGTCGCGGAAGAGCAAACAGAGAAGACACACGGCCGTGTGGAAATTACCCACGGCCGTGTGATGGTCACAGTGGAGCAAACAGAGGAAACCCACGGCCCTGTGGAAATTCCACAAGGCCGTGGGGCAGGCGCAGGGGAGCAGACAGAGAGAACACACGGGCGTGTGGAAATTCCACACGGCCGTGTGGAAATTCAAATCTTCAGATAAAGCTTCAGATATACATCAGAGTTCGAAATAAATCATGAATCTGAAGACCCACACGGGCGTGTGGAAATTCCACACGGCCGTGTGGACGCCTGTTTTTATGTCTATAAAAGGCCGAATTCAGAACAGATTGGGGGGACGTTTGGCGGAGACTTCTCAAGACTCGCCCCCAACACCAAGGGGGCTGCGGCCAGGGTTTCAGAGAGCCTTGGAGGATCATGACCACGCTAATTTCAAGGATGTTTTCATGCTTACTTTTAGTTTCATTATTTCTATGGCATTGTATAGCTCCATGAGGAGCTAAACCCCTAGTGGGTAGTTGGACATGTGAACCTTAGGATCTTAATGTTTCATTGACTACTTCTGATAAGTGTCTAAATGTATGTATTTTAGTATATGTATTTTATACACTTAGCATGTATTTTATCACATTTTGATGCCCGTTTTATGCTTAATCGAATCATATTTGTTTGTTGGGCAGGTAGTAGCCATGTAGCTGAGTTACTGCAGAAGAGTTACTGTAGCAAATCACTGTTGCACCTGACGAAGTTTCGGGCTTTCCAAAACCAATGAAATTTAACTAGGTCATACGGCCCCGTATACGGCCCTGTATACACTGTAGCACAGAGGATTTTTCCTACCTCATTCGGCCCCTTAGAGACCCCCTTAGAGACCCCCTTATAGACCCCCTCAAGGAGGCCGTATGGGGCTCGGGTTTGGTCATTATAAAAGGATTCTTTTAGGTTTTCAAGGGGACTTCTTCTTGGCCTTTTGGGCCGCCGCCACCACCCATTCTTGAG
>NZ_JBHIMP010000567.1:0-241 GCF_042194175.1 Bartonella sp. MR168JLCBS
GATTGATGGCTGGAACCAATAAAAATCGTAAAAATTTAACAAATGGTCCAATTATTATTTTAGTCGAGCCACAGTTGCCTGACAATATTGGTATGGTAGCAAGGGCAATGGCAAATTTCGGGCTCTCTAAACTTCGTTTAGTTAAGCCTCGAGAAGAATTTCCAAATGATAAAGCCAGAGCTGCAGCAAGTAAAGCAGATCATGTCATTAACGACGCAGTAATTTTTGAGACATTACATGA
>NZ_JBHIMP010000567.1:271-577 GCF_042194175.1 Bartonella sp. MR168JLCBS
GCAATTGCGGATTTGCACTACGTTTTTGCTACAACGGCACGTGAAAGATGTGGTTTTAAAACTGTAAAAAGTGCTGTTGAAGCAGCCAATATGTTACGTCAACGTGAAAATATAGGACATAGGACGGGTATCGTCTTTGGAAGAGAGAGGTGGGGACTAGAAAATTATGAGATTAGTCTTGTTGATGAAATCATCACTTTTCCAGTAAATCCTGCTTTTGCGTCACTGAATATCGCGCAAGCGGTTTTGCTTATGTCTTACGAATGGATGAAATCAGGTTTAGAAAATCTGAACGATACAGCTTTT
>NZ_JBHIMP010000568.1:0-258 GCF_042194175.1 Bartonella sp. MR168JLCBS
AGGTTATTTTAACGATCGTAATGTTTTTGATACAGTTGAGGTGTAAGGTTGCAGTAGGAAGTTGAGCAGCCTTTTTTGCTATGTGCAATTATATTGACAGGTTGATTGGTTTAATGTTCATAAAAGGTTGATAAACGGCGCATAAGTGTGATGCGTTTGAGCAAAAACAACAGGTGATTTTTCAATCATAAGGCATTAAAACCGTTAAGCACTTAAAAAGCTATGAGCATCAAAATGATGCATTTGATTGCTGTTGGA
>NZ_JBHIMP010000568.1:294-576 GCF_042194175.1 Bartonella sp. MR168JLCBS
GTTATGTTATATCGTATAAAAGGATAGTTGTTGGAAATGACAATAGGGTCTTTGAGAGTCGTTTATTGTATTGTGAAACTTCTGTGATATTGAGAAAATATTGGCGATATATCAAAAATATCATTATATGAGTGAAAGTGTTATTCCTTATTTTGTGTAGAAGACGAGGGTGTGGTTATGGATGTAAAAATCAATATACAAAGCTTAACCTTATACTCTATTTTTGTTGCTTGTATCGTTTTTGCTTTGAAATATTGGGCATATCACATCACAGGTTCGGTT
>NZ_JBHIMP010000569.1:0-576 GCF_042194175.1 Bartonella sp. MR168JLCBS
ATTTTAGCTTTTGGTGCTATGGCTTATATTAGCCGTATGACTCGTGGGTTTATGATTGAACAACTTAACCAAGAATATATTATTACTGCACGCGTTAAAGGATTATCTTGGATGCGAACAGTTTGGTTTCATGCCTTTCGGAATGCTGCTGTTCAGATTATCACTGTTATCGCGCTTTCGTATGCTTTCTTATTAGAAGGTGCTGTATTAACAGAGACATTTTTTGCTTGGCCTGGTTGCGGGCGTTACTTGACCAATGCTCTTTTATCTGGAGATATGAATGCAGTTGTGGGATGCACTTTGCTTATAGGATTTCTCTTCGTCGTCATTAATTTATTTTCTGATTTACTTTATCGCATCTTTGATCCAAGGACACGCTGAATATGGCTATAATGAAACATCCTAAACCGCAATCGTTATTTTCTTTAAGCCGTTGGTTAAATGAATCTGTTCCACGGTCAATAATTCAAGCGAAATTACAAAAGATTTATCATTCAGTGATCAAATTTTCTCGTAATTTTTCGGCTGTATTTGGTCTGATTATTATTTTTTTTATGATCTTATGCGCAGTTTTTG
>NZ_JBHIMP010000570.1:0-249 GCF_042194175.1 Bartonella sp. MR168JLCBS
GCAAATCTTTGTTATATTTTAAAATAAAAATAATTTAAAATATTTGGTCTACATAGCTTGCTGTGGTATCGTTTATTGCTTTACTTTTTTAATATTAGGAACGTATTTTATGACCAAGCAAGCAAATGACATACAAAAGCGCTTTTTTAATGATAATTTACAAACCGTTGATGTTGCAATCTTTGATGCAATCAATGGAGAGTTTAAACGCCAACAAAACGAAATTGAATTGATTGCGTCAGAGAATAT
>NZ_JBHIMP010000570.1:324-575 GCF_042194175.1 Bartonella sp. MR168JLCBS
AAGAAAGCGCTTTTATGGGGGTTGTCGCTTTGTTGATGTCGTTGAAGATTTAGCAATTGAACGAGCAAAACAGCTTTTTGGTGCTGCTTTTGCTAACGTCCAGGCTCATTCTGGTAGCCAAATGAATCAAGCTGTATTTTTAGCTTTACTCCAGCCTGGTGATACATTTATGGGGTTGGATTTAAATTCTGGTGGTCATCTTACTCATGGTTCATCCGTTAATATGTCAGGAAAATGGTTTGATGTTGTTT
>NZ_JBHIMP010000571.1:0-575 GCF_042194175.1 Bartonella sp. MR168JLCBS
TGACACCCATCGTGATGGATTTGTTATTGCAGGTGGAGCCGGCGTTTGGGTTCTTGAAGAACTGGAACACGCTAAAGCACGTGGTGCAAAAATCTACGGAGAAGTTATTGGTTATGGTGCTACATCGGATGGGTACGATATGGTTGCCCCCTCAGGAGAGGGAGCAGAGCGGTGCATGCGCATGGCGCTCGCAACCGTGAAGAATAAAATTGATTATATCAACCCGCATGCAACAGCAACACCTGTTGGGGACCCCCCTGAAATAGAAGCTATCCGCCGTATTTTTGGAGCAGGTGATCAATGCCCACCAATTTCTGCTACAAAATCTCTGACAGGTCATTCTTTAGGAGCGGCAGGCGTTCATGAGGCAATCTATACACTGTTAATGATGAATCATAATTTTATTTGCGAAAGCGCCCATATTGAAGAGCTTGATCCAGCTTTTGCTGATATGCCAATTGTTCGTGCACGCCGTGATCATCAACAACTTAATACTGTCTTGTCAAATACCTTTGGCTTTGGCGGGACCAATGCAACGCTTGTTTTCCAACGTTATGGGTAAATAGGAATTCTTA
>NZ_JBHIMP010000572.1:0-235 GCF_042194175.1 Bartonella sp. MR168JLCBS
TAACAGGTTTTACGATTTTTTTTTGTATGATGATGTTTTTATTGTCCCAATCCCACTTATCTCTATTTAAAGCGCGCGTATACTGGCCATTACATCTTGGTGGTTTTTTGGGCCCACTAAGAGAAGCACAGCCCGTAAGGGCAATCATCAGGATCATAAAAAAAGTTATTTTTTGTTTCATTTTTTGAACTCACACAAATACTTTAAAATACAACACATAACCGCGTGACCCCAT
>NZ_JBHIMP010000572.1:286-574 GCF_042194175.1 Bartonella sp. MR168JLCBS
GTGCGATGAAACATTTTGATTGGTCTTTATGAAATCAAGGATCTCAACTGTTTCACGCAATATGTACATTGTGCGCTCTCTAGCGCGCGCAGTGCAAAAACAAGAACTCTCGTTCTTTTTAAGAGGTATCTGACATCAAAATCGACCACGGCCTCTATCTCCAATTTTTGCAACTTTGGCTGCGGCACCTGCTGTACCAGAGAGAGTTGATGCTGCGCTTTTGGCTGCGTTTCTGCCCGTTTTCGCGCCACTGGAAAGCATTGTAAAAATTTGTCCTCCTGAAGAGAT
>NZ_JBHIMP010000573.1:0-572 GCF_042194175.1 Bartonella sp. MR168JLCBS
TCAAGCTGCTTAAGCGCTTGCTCAAAACTTAGTGCAGTAATATCCCCCGTTTGTATCTCTTGTTTCATGTGATCCTCACAAAATATCTGTTCTGGATACACGAATTCCAAAACCTTCCAAACCTAAATAATGACGCTCGTTAGCAGCATAAACGATAACAGAACTAATCCCTAAATGTTTTAAAATTTGTGATCCTAAACCAATTTGTCGCCATTCTTCTCCGCGTTCAATCGCTTGCACATGGTTTTCCAAACCTCTCATTGCCAATGCCTGACTACCAACAGCTGATTGTACACCAACAGATCCGCCACGTTTTTCTTTTTCCATCATACGCCGCATGATAGTTATAATATCTGACGATTGACCAAAAATATCGCTCATAATGTTTTCACGATGCAAACGCACAGGAATATCCTCACCATCACGGATATCACCAAAAATGATTGCAACATGCTGGACTGTTTCCCAAGGCAGTTGATAACTTTGAAAAACAGCTGGTCCTACTGGTGTTTCAATATGCATTTCTCCAACATGCTTGATCAATATTTCCTTACGCTGACGATAAGCAATTA
>NZ_JBHIMP010000057.1:0-794 GCF_042194175.1 Bartonella sp. MR168JLCBS
TGGTTTTTTTGATAATTGGGGAAAGGCTGCTAAAAAAGCAGAAATGCGCTACGCCATTCCTATGTCTATTATTCTTGCAACCATTAATGTGGAATCAAGTTTTCATCATAATGCACGTCCTCCACGCAAAAAACTCTTTGGTTTTATTCCATGGAAACGTCAGTCGACAGCTTATGGTTATGCTCAAGCTCTTGACGGTACATGGGCAATGTATCTCCGCTCTACAGGAAAATCTTTTGCTCGACGTACCAATTTTGCAGATGCTGCTGATTTTGTTGCTTGGTATCATCGTCAAACTGTTCAACAGAATGGCGTGAAGTTTAATGATGCCTATAGACTTTATTTAAATTATCATATGGGACATGGTGCTTATGCGCGTAGTGGGGGTCGTGTAACTGCAGCACTTGCACAGGCAGCAGAACGTATGGCAGAAATATCGAGCCACTATGAACAACAATTAAGGAAATGTAGACGGCGTTAGGGGGACTGTGAAAATATCTGAATCGGGGATTGGAGTGGTTTTGAAATTGATTCGATAACCAGATTTGTCATGATTGAATGGACAGATATAGCTTTTCTTGTTACACAAATTAAGTAAATCCAGGCGATAGGAGGAGGCTTTTGCAATGTATTTGGGAGGACGATGTAAAGGATATTTTTATAAAAATCTTTTTTGAGAAGAAGATCTTGTTTCAAGAAGTAAAAAGTTCAACATAAAAATCTGGCAGAATGATCCGCCAAATAAAATTGATCAACAAAAGCCTCTCTATCCAAAGGGGAAAAAATAAACGTTG
>NZ_JBHIMP010000057.1:817-1724 GCF_042194175.1 Bartonella sp. MR168JLCBS
AGAAAAGCTTGAAATTAAGGGCCACCGTACTTCTTGATTAAAAAGAACTATGATTCCTTAAAACCAGAATTATTTTCTTCCAGTTTATCCAGAGAAAAAGGTTTTCCATTGTGCTTTATCGGGCAATGGACGAATCTATAAGTATGGGTCAGTTGTTTTTTTTGTGAAGCAATCTAAGTTTTGTGCCTTAAATTAAGATTTGAGATAAAAGTAGAATGGTAGTAATGTTCCATTTGTAAAGAACAGGCATATTACTACGCAGAAGCATTTCATCAGTTAAGGATTGACAAAGGATTTACGATTTATTGAGGATAAGTCTCTCTCAGTACACGTGAGGACTAAAAACCTTACCCAATGCTTTGTGAAACGGGTTCATTTTCTTTCAAGCGTGTGGACTCAATGGCAAAAATTTCCCCTTTGCATTTCACGCAAGTAGTCTAGCACCCACGGCAAAGTGGCATGGCATCTATTAATAAATGTTATCAATCCTGGTGTCAAAAAGATGGCCGGTATTTAGTTTTTGAAGATCTTATCAAGAATTTACGGGTTATGATGGTAAAACTGTAAGGATCAATACTCCCTTTATCTTGGTCCATCTCTATGCTGGAAACTATAAATTGTGCAGCAGGCTATAAAGAAGATAAGCATGAGAGGGAAGCGTTGGCAAAAAGCAAGCCAATTTATCCTCGAAGCTTCATGCTGTGGTGGATGTTTTGAGCCAAGCTTTACATGTTCTTCTTAACAATAAGAGAATGCAATGATATTATCCAAGCAGATCAGCTTCTTTATGGGGGATAAAAATATGCAAGTTATTACTTCTAAAGGTTACACCTCAAAGATACGAAGAGAATGGGTGAAAAAGCAAGACAGCGTCACTGTTCTTTCTTGCTGCTTAAAGGGGTAAACA
>NZ_JBHIMP010000574.1:0-572 GCF_042194175.1 Bartonella sp. MR168JLCBS
CCTAGCACTCCTAAAACTTGCAAAAACGAAGCCGAAAATACTCACAAATGACAGAATCATGGACTATGAAACACCTACTATCTAGGAAAAATAGAAGAGATATAAAAATAGAGGTGCGTCATGGTTAAATAAAATACGGGAAACGGCAAACCAACACAAAACCGTCAATACACAAATGACACTCAAAACCCACAAACACAATAAAATACGAAAAATCACACGCAACAACTACAAGAAATACGGAAAAGTAAATGCAAAGAATTTAAAGACTTGGGTTGCCTCCCAAGAAGCGCTTGTTTAACGTCGTTAGCTCGACGCATTGTACCTTAGATTCTCATGGCGGATCATAAGAATGAGATGTACCTCCAATTGTCGGTGAAGAAACAATACCCGGGAGGTTCATCGAAAGGCATGAAAAAATCTTGAACTTCCCTCGATCTTCGAAGAACAAGTGGTCTACCTCCTCGGTGGACAATGTAGAGAGGTCAACTTTCCGATTTGGTTTTCCTTTCACTTTCCTCCACAATTTCTTCAAGGACCTCTTCTCCTTGGAGTGGGAAGGAAATTTGACT
>NZ_JBHIMP010000575.1:0-251 GCF_042194175.1 Bartonella sp. MR168JLCBS
TGTTTGAGTGAACGAAGCCTTCCAAAAAATAAAGTTGAGACTTTCCATCATGACAAAAAAATCAGCCCAAAAGCACTTGTAAAACAATGATGCCCCCCTTTGCAAGAGACAACTTGAAACAGCTCTCTATGTGATAACATCAGGCTGTTTGCAACCCAATTTTTGTTGTATTTTTAACAATTCCAGCGCTGCCTTTTGCAAAGGTTGGAGGACTTTTTGCGGATCTTGATTGTGTTTACATGGGTCAGCTT
>NZ_JBHIMP010000575.1:322-571 GCF_042194175.1 Bartonella sp. MR168JLCBS
TACGCACTCCCTGCCCCGTACTGATACTCTGATCAATGGGATCATGATAGGTAAAATCATCTGCTTTTTCAACCTGGAGTCCCGCAATTTTCATGCCTGCCTTTGGTAAACGCGCGCACAACGCATCCATGACCATGCGAGCTTTACACGCCTCCACTGCTTCATAATCATAACGCAAAGTGTAAAAACGCCCATAAGTGTGCCAATGCTGTTGCGTAATTTGTGCGACAGTTTTCCCTGTTACCGCTA
>NZ_JBHIMP010000576.1:0-571 GCF_042194175.1 Bartonella sp. MR168JLCBS
TGGATAGTTTTGATTAATGTTTGCGCAATTGAAAATTTATCCCAATTTTTATTAAGACTGCGCAAACGGTTTAATGCAGATTCATCTTTTGGTTGTTGAATTGCAATTTCGATAAGGCATTCATCTTTCATGATATGGCGACGTGGAACAGTATATCTCCGTGCTTCGCGTTCACGCCAAGCTGCTATCTTTTGTAATACAGCAAGTTCACGGGGTTTTTTTATTTTTCCTTTTACTTTTTTCCATGCTTCATTTTCTGGTATATCGTAAGTTTTCGGTGTTGATAGAGTGGTTATTTCGTCATCCATCCAGTGCATGCGCTTGTTTTTTTCGAGCTGTTTTTTCAATAAGAGGTAAACGTCTCTTAGATAGGTTACATCGGCAAGGGCATAGAGCAATTGTTTTTCAGACAGAGGGCGGCAGCTCCAGTCTGTAAATCGGGATGATTTATCAAGTTGATGCCCCGTGCAGCGTTGTACAATTTGATCATAGGAGATAGAATCACCAAATCCGCAGATTGATCCTGCTATTTGGGTGTCGAAAAGAGGATAAGGAATGACACCTCCGAGAT
>NZ_JBHIMP010000577.1:0-258 GCF_042194175.1 Bartonella sp. MR168JLCBS
TTTGCTATTAAAGTATTTTTCTAGCAAACTATCAATCATCTGCTCAAAAATTAAAAAACATCACAAACGTGCTACGCAAAACAACAATCGTTTGGCCTATCCTATATCCTACTACATCCTTCATAATGAAAAGCATTTGCCGTGGAATATTCGAAACCTTCAATAAGAAAGTACTTTATCATTCTACTCCACAAAAACTACAGTTAGAAAAAAATTTCATTATCCCGTTAATTTGCTCTACCAATAACTTCATAATTA
>NZ_JBHIMP010000577.1:329-571 GCF_042194175.1 Bartonella sp. MR168JLCBS
TTCATACCGTGTTATCAATAGCACACTTCACCCATCCTTCTCTCCATAAGAACAATCTTACACGATACGGATATAGTATTTTTCTGATAACGAAATCACCTTAAACATGCATAATTTCGGATTCTTTCACAGCTAAAATCTTATCAATATTAGCAATAGTTTCATCCGTAAGTTTTTGAACTTTCTCGGACAAACCATGTGCTTCATCTTGACTAATTTCACCTTCTTTTTCTAACTTCTTC
>NZ_JBHIMP010000578.1:0-241 GCF_042194175.1 Bartonella sp. MR168JLCBS
TGCCACATCCTTTAATCTTTGATCATAACCGCATTGAACAATTTCGCAAACGTGCTTTCCAAAAAGCAAAAAAGGGATACGATTTTTTACTGTCTTCCATGGCCGAAGACCTCTATAAACGTCTCAGTACTGTTGATCGGCGTTTTATATTAGCTCTAGATTTACACAGCCATACAGATCTTGCAGTGCAAGCTTTAATGAAATCAGGAAAAGTCCGTTCAATAGAACGCGTCGAAACCGA
>NZ_JBHIMP010000578.1:320-571 GCF_042194175.1 Bartonella sp. MR168JLCBS
CCTCATCGTTTCGCTCCTTTCACTACAATTAACCAATGATACTCCTGGTGTTCTTAGCCAAATAAAAAATATTCTTAAACCAGATGGTTTATTCCTTGCTGTTATGACCGGAGCCGGTACATTAAGAGAATTACGCGAAAGTCTGCTGCAAGCTGAAAGTGAAATTTACGGTGGAGTTAGTCCAAGAATTTACCCCTTTGCTGATATTCGTGATGCAGGAGCTCTTTTACAGCGTATTGGTTTGACTTTAT
>NZ_JBHIMP010000579.1:0-315 GCF_042194175.1 Bartonella sp. MR168JLCBS
TTTACGAGTGTGGAGTAGGGAAATGAAAAGGAACTTAACATGGGTTATAAACAGGCTTAAATTACCTGTTTATAGGCTTAACCGTTAGCGAGTAGCTCATTTGATATTATTTCATAAGCAATATTATAATATATTGATTTAAAAATATTTTTTCTTTTAAGCGAGAAGACGATTGATGATATCAGTCACATCGCTTGATAATTGAGGAGCTGCTGCAATTGTTTTTAATGCAGTTTCAAATTTTTCTTGCCGAATGGGTTCTAACTGTCTCCAAGAGCGCATCATTGTTAATAAACGTGAAGCGAGTTGTGGATT
>NZ_JBHIMP010000579.1:333-569 GCF_042194175.1 Bartonella sp. MR168JLCBS
AAATGATTTGGCAAAGAAAATGATAGCATGCACCATCAACTCTGTTAAAACCCGTTAGGTTGTTAGATGCAAAGACACCAATCAAAGCATGTACACGATTGGGGTTATCTTGTGAAAAAAGCGGGTGTTGCATGAGTTTTTTAATATGGTCAAGTGTTGATTCTCGCGCAACCATTGCTTGAATAGAGAACCATTTATCCATGACCAAAGGGTCATGCCGATATCGGCTTTCAAAA
>NZ_JBHIMP010000580.1:0-568 GCF_042194175.1 Bartonella sp. MR168JLCBS
CCAATCATAGCACCAGGTTCGGCAATGTGGATATCGCCGAGCATTGCGTAAGAAGCAGTAACGCCGCCGGTCGTTGGATTGGTAAGAACCACAATATAGGGAAGTTTTGCTTCTTTCATCATTTCAATTGCTACTGTTGTACGAGGCATCTGCATCAATGAAAGTGTTCCTTCTTGCATGCGTGCTCCGCCAGAAGCGGAAAAAAGAACCAAAGGGCATTTGTTGGCAATGGCAGTATCAAACGCTTTAATGATCGCTTCTCCTGAAGCCATGCCGAGTGATCCTCCCATAAAAGCAAAGTCTTGAACCGTTGCGACAATTGGCAAGCCTTCAATAGTACCTTGTGCACTTAAAATATTGTCATCGACACCAAGTCTAGAACGATAATCTTTTAATCGGTCAATGTAGCGTTTTTCATCGCGAAATTTTAAAGGGTCGATTACAACTTTTGGATTTTCAAGAAGCGTATAAATGCCATCATCAAAAAAATGCATGAGGCGATTTTTGGCGCTGATGCGCATATGATAACCAGAGTTAGGGATCACATATTGGTTAACTTCTAAATCTT
>NZ_JBHIMP010000581.1:0-567 GCF_042194175.1 Bartonella sp. MR168JLCBS
CGTTATAGCAGCTGGACGAGGCGCCATATCTTTTCTCCTTACATTGAGATGCAATTCACGTGTGGCGTGAATCACGCATTACTTGAAAGTGTTAAGAAGGGTGGGGGTGCTAGGAGGCATTTGTGAAGAGAATCACCTCCATATGTAAAAAATCTGTAAGTTTATTTTTTAGATGTGCTTAATTTCATATTTCCAATCAGGCAATTGAGTAAGAGCTAATGCGAGTTGTCCTCTATGACACATGCATACATTGGCTTCAAAACAGGTGATTGCAACGCGCTTTTTGTTTAAAAAAATTTGATATAATTTGTTTATTGCACAAGAATTATTCTTGAGAGTTGTATTTCGATAATTTTTAAAAAGGCGGTCATAATCTTTTTCTGTTTTCAAATTTCTTCGTTTTTCAGAGGCAATTCCAAGTTCAGGCATATGCATATATTCAATATCAATGTTGCTTACAGCTTGCTCTAATTGTCTTTTTGAAAATCCGTGTTTTCTACTTATTGGATTTTTACGAACATCACATAAAGTTTTGATATTGTTTTCTATGAGACAACTAAGATAATT
>NZ_JBHIMP010000582.1:0-248 GCF_042194175.1 Bartonella sp. MR168JLCBS
CATTCACCATGCCGAGAATATGCGAAGCCACAGAACCACCTGGATAAAACCGGCGAATTTCAGGACGAAAACCAATCCCTGGGATACCAAGAGCCATAATTTGGGCCTTTTGTGTTGGCGTTAACCCACGCTGAATCCAAGAAAAACCAGACTTTCTTTTTAGGCGTTTATAAGTTTCATGCCAATTAAGATCAGACAAAACTGTTGAGAGCAATTCAATTGTTTCATCTACATCAATAACACGTCGT
>NZ_JBHIMP010000582.1:334-567 GCF_042194175.1 Bartonella sp. MR168JLCBS
ACCCCTGGACCTTTTGCTTCTTCAATCTGCCCACCTTCAAGCCCATAAGAAATAAGGCAAGCCCCTATAACGCCATATAAAATAAGGAAACAGAGCAAAGAAAAAAGTAAGCGTGGACGAGCAGAATACGAACGACGAATGGAGAAATTATGAAAATCCAACTGGTTATTTAAGCGCTTTTTCTTCTGGGAAAAGAGAAAAAATGATTTCATCATCGCACGCCTTTTTGAACA
>NZ_JBHIMP010000583.1:0-291 GCF_042194175.1 Bartonella sp. MR168JLCBS
TATCAAGTCCATAATGATTTTTGCATTGGGCAACAAAGGGTATAACTTCTTGCGGTGGAATACCACTTTTTTGGAGTTCTAATCCAATATTGACCTGGACATAACAAGGGAGGCTTCTTTTTTGTTTTTGCATTTCTATGCTTAAACTTTTAGCTATTTTTTCACGGTCAACAGTTTGAATGACATCAAAAATTTTGACAGCTTCTGCTGTTTTATTCGATTGTAAAGGACCAATGAGATGAAGCTCAATGAACTTAAATTGTTGGCGCAAGCGAGGCCATTTTTCAGCGG
>NZ_JBHIMP010000583.1:310-566 GCF_042194175.1 Bartonella sp. MR168JLCBS
CGGTTTTCTGCAAAAACAGACTGACCTGCTTGCAAAAGGGGGAAAATATGATCTGCAGAGACAGTTTTTGAAACAGCGATCAGTTGAACCTCTTCTAAGGGGCGATTCATGTTTTGACATATTTCAATAATGTCTTTTTGGAGGTTTTTCCATGCTTCGACGGAAGGAATATACGGGGTAGCTTGTGTGTTCATTTTTTGTGCTTTGTCGTTTTTGTTGGGGGATTGGGGCGTTATTTGTAAAAGCTTTGTAAAAT
>NZ_JBHIMP010000058.1:0-1055 GCF_042194175.1 Bartonella sp. MR168JLCBS
TGGTGGTTCGAGGCACCATGGAACGGTTGGGGCCTGGCACTGGCTGTTTTGTCTTTGGTCATTGCGACGATTATTGAGCTTAATAGAGAAAAGCCGTTGATTGATTTACGCTGGCTTTTCAGTAAAGAAATCGTACAATCTGTTCTCATTTTATTGGTCTTTCACGTTTTCTTATTGGAGCGATCAAGTTTAGCAGCCGGTTTTGTTAATCTTTTTGGTTTGTTAAATCGTGAAATGATGCCCATGTATCTTGCAATTACATTTGGCACCCTTTTAGGGGGTGCGATTTGTGTCTTTTTTTTACGGGCCGGTCGTGAGGACTATTTTTATCTTTTATCTTTGGGTTGTTTGGCGCTTGGGGCTTATTTAGATAGCCATGTCAACCACTTAACACGTCCGCAAGATATGATGCTGAGTCAAGGATTGGTGAGCCTTAGTTATGCGCTTTTTTTACCTCCTACGCTTTTCAAGGGGTTCGTGGTGGCTGGTGCGCGAGGACCACGTTACATCTTAAGTTTTATTGCTGTTTTTCTGCTGACGCAAGTGACGGGGGGATTGATGGGGTCGGCTTTTTTTGGCAGTTTGCAGTTTATGTTCGCTCATAAGAATTTTGTATCCTTAATACAAAATATTGTTGTTACGGATCCCCTTATTTCAGGTGAGGTGAATACCTTATTTTCGTCTTCTTTTAGGGTTCCTATGTCCCATGTTTTGGGGGATAAGCAAGACGTATCTAGGCTGATTGAAAAATTTAAGTTAACAGCAAACATTTTTGCTTATGATGATGTTTTTCGGCTTTATTTTTATATTGCAACGGTTGTGTTTGCTGTTTTTCTTGCCAAAATATTTTTAAAGTTATGTTTTTTACGTGCATACGAAAAGAAGAGCAATGTCAGTGAAGAGGAGTGCAAAAAGTGATAAAAGCATTACGGTCAAAAGCGACCATTATTGCATTCCTATCAGGTGTTACGGGTGTTTTGCTGATTTTATGGGCTTGGAAACTTCCCCCATTTGTCAGTGCAATTCAAATAACGAATAATGCTTCTGTTAAGGGC
>NZ_JBHIMP010000058.1:1072-1372 GCF_042194175.1 Bartonella sp. MR168JLCBS
GAGTTCACAGATCTCTGGTGTGATTGCACGGATTTATGTTCAAGATTATCAAAGAGTTGAAAAAGGAATGCTTTTATTTGAACTCGATGATGCCCTCTTGCGCCAACAACTTGCACGAGCACAGGCTGTTTTGGATTCAAAAAATGCAAAACTTGCAAGCGTTGTGTTGCAGGCTCAGTTCTTACAGGGAGAAATTAATACAGCGGAAGCCGAACTTGCCCGTTTGCGAGCGTTTTCCAATATTCTTCCTGGACACAAAAAGTCAAGCTTTGATGATACTGCGAGTTCAGTTGTTCGTCC
>NZ_JBHIMP010000058.1:1460-1692 GCF_042194175.1 Bartonella sp. MR168JLCBS
ACAGTCAGAGGTTGCTGGAGCAAAAGTTGGCGTTGAATTGGCTAAGCTCAATCTGAAGCACACAAAAATTTTGTCTCCTAAAACAGGACATGTTGGCTTGGTTAGTGCTCGGGTAGGACAATATGTTTTGCCTGGTACGCAATTGGTGTCACTCATTTCTGATGATATTTGGATTATTGCCAATTATAAAGAAACGCAACTTTCTCAGATGCGTGTTGGGCAACCTGTTGTT
>NZ_JBHIMP010000584.1:0-565 GCF_042194175.1 Bartonella sp. MR168JLCBS
GTGGCTTCTAAATAGCCGTTTAGTGCCCCAACTTGGATGCGGTCCCTGAACACTGCCATGGCATGTTGAAAGCAGATAAGATCGAGACTCATATCCTCTAACTCTACAACAACATGCTTTTCTGGTATCTTCATAGAGTTTGTCCCACTTGGGTTTGTCCCACCTGGTATTGTCCTTGCGGTTTTCCGCCATTGAAAAAGGGCAAAAGACTAATGGAATAGCGGATGCGCTGTGATTGACCAGAGCGGCTGATATAGTCGTGGTCTTTATTGATCGTGGTGATCACCACGGGTCCATGAAGAAGAACACTATAGGTCGTATCATTGATCCAACGAAGCATCTGGACAGGCTTTGCTCTTCGAATGGTTTGGGCGATGGCATCAATGGCTACCCGATCACCAAATTCTTCTGGAAACCAAACGCCATGAATGGTTTTTGCATCATTGCCATAGCCGGTAAATTGCAAACTGGGGGACCTGCCAAAACGCTCCATACAAACCCATGAGGCAGAAAACTCTTCTTCAAAGGATTGGAAATTCAGCCAGTCCACATAAAATTGATGCGG
>NZ_JBHIMP010000585.1:0-250 GCF_042194175.1 Bartonella sp. MR168JLCBS
CTTGCACAATTTAAAAATGAAAAAGAACTTTCTGTTTGCTTTGATCAGCAATCAGGCATGTTCAATGAGGTTGCAGGTACAGAACTTTTTAATTCGGATGGATCTGTTTCTCCCTTCATGGAAGAGCGTATTCGTTTTCTTGAAAGCTTTAAAAGCGCTATGGAAAAAACCGCTCAGTTTATCGATGCCCTTGTAGAGATGGATCTTCTGAGTCAAAAATCAATCAATGTAAAAAATGACAAAGGTCTTT
>NZ_JBHIMP010000585.1:325-565 GCF_042194175.1 Bartonella sp. MR168JLCBS
TATCCGCGCACCAACTTGCCAAGCTCCATAAAAATGGCTTTTTAGGATTGATTTTTGCCCATCTTATGTCAACGCACAATCTTTTAAAGATACTCTCTTTAAAAGGCGAAAAACATATGACCAATCATAAAGAACAAGCTTCAAAAAAGAATGATTACGCCAATAGCGAAAAACCTAAAAAGAAAGAGACCTTCAACTAGAAATGCCCCCAAAAGATGACAGTAGAAAAGGCAAAAATGT
>NZ_JBHIMP010000586.1:0-565 GCF_042194175.1 Bartonella sp. MR168JLCBS
GACTTCACAAAAGTTTCCAATCTTTACCGATCGCGCCAACTCTGTTCCAGGACGCAAATGTGCATAGGGCCCAATCTGAGCATCAATACCAACCACAGCGCCTTCTAGATAACTAAATGCATGAATAACCGCACCAGATTGCACTTTTACTCCCAACCCAAAATAAACATTTGGCTCAATCACCACCCCTTGTTCAATCTCTGTATCATAAGAAAAATAAACAGTTTCTGGTTTAAGTATTGTAACACCAGACAACATTAAATCGCGGGCTTTCCGCTTTTGCCATAAAGAATCAGCTTCAAAAAGCTCAAAACAGTTATTAATTCCTACAATATTGTCAAAAGGCACTTCAACAACTCGAACCTCTAATCCTTCACGTGATGCAATTGAAACGATATCTGTTAGATAATATTCTTGCTTCGAATTGTAGTTATTAACTTTCTCTAAAAGGGAAAGCGCTCGCTTTCCGTTAAGAGCCAATATCCCGCCATTACAAAAAGAGATCTTTTTTTCTTCATCGCTGGCATCTTTTTCTTCTACAATCGCAATAAGTTTACCATTTTTC
>NZ_JBHIMP010000587.1:0-235 GCF_042194175.1 Bartonella sp. MR168JLCBS
AGATAAGGTAACATAAGGTGTTGAAACCGTCATAGCGCACAATAAAATCAGACCATTTTAAATGTTTAATGGTAACACCTGCTAAATAATGGTAAATATTTTATAAGGCTTCAAGTTTGAAAGTATTAAACTGTGCACTCCAACTGATTTAAATTCCAATCGGACGATTGGTCACCTGACCACTAAAGCTTAACCCCTGCAAATATAAAAACTAGAAAGCCCACTCTAAATCAGT
>NZ_JBHIMP010000587.1:265-563 GCF_042194175.1 Bartonella sp. MR168JLCBS
GAAACTCTTCACAGCCACTAATCTGGAACTCCAACAATTCCATAAAAGGTTTAATGACGTTGCAATACCTGAAAAAAATTCACCGTATCTCCGAAAGATTATTGATAATTTCAGCAGGTGGTATTAATTTCTACCTCAAGAAAATCCACCCGTGAAAAATATTTTTCCAAGTGATTAAGAAGTGGCCACGATATCAGGCTTTCTGGTATCAGACGAGTGCTTGCAAATTATTCCTGTCGGCTGGGTGACTAACCCAGCCCCTATTCTGTGCTACTTTTCTTTCCCTTGTTCGGGTCTT
>NZ_JBHIMP010000588.1:0-240 GCF_042194175.1 Bartonella sp. MR168JLCBS
ATATTCATAATCTTCAATTGCATTTCCTTTTGATTTTAAATAACGCCTTCGTAGACGTTCACGATGCCCTTGGTAATGCTTATATATCTGTGAATTTCTCTGAAGTTTTTCACTTTTTGCTTCTGGTGTTGGATTAAGTGGAGCACTTGATGTTAATGCAAAATGATTGCTTTGGCTGCCCCCCTTTTTATTTAACTTTTTAGTCATGATATTTTTACATTTATTTAAGCATATGAATTT
>NZ_JBHIMP010000588.1:303-562 GCF_042194175.1 Bartonella sp. MR168JLCBS
TACTGTTCCATTAGAGGCCGATTACGTGTAAAAGCAGGCCAGGCACCCGATGAAATCTTAACTTGTGGTTTTCCAAGATTAATAATGGGTTCAATTGTAAACATCATACCTTGTTTCAATTCTATCCCTTCTCCAGGATTGCCATAATGCAGAATATTGGGTGCATCATGAAAAAGTTGACCGATTCCATGTCCACAAAAATCTCTCACAATTGAGCACCGTTCAGATTCTGCATAGCGCTGAATAGCTGCACCAATAT
>NZ_JBHIMP010000589.1:0-561 GCF_042194175.1 Bartonella sp. MR168JLCBS
TCTGCACGCACGCACACAAAAGAGTTTAGTATAGCTCTGCAACGGATAAGACTATATAACTGATAACTAAAAACTACAAGCCACAAAATACCCTCAGAAGGAACGAATCCTTTCTGAGTACTATAAGTCCAATATGAAATGAAAAATACAAAGGTAATAAAAAGTAAAAATCTAATGTCTAAGACGCCTCTGCGTCGTGTCCTGCTCCAAACTCTGCTCATGTGCTGGTGCTATTTTTTCCGCTGTTGGTGGTGTCTCATTATGTGGTGGTAGTGAGGGTCTAGAAGTTAAGACCTGTTGTAGTAACAGTGCCACCCTGTCAAAGCGGCCCATAACCTCACTGTGAAATGCTGTCAATGTAGCTTTGCCCTCGGCCACCTCAGCCTGTATCATATCCGCGGCATGCTCAAGGCGCTCCAGTCGGTCCTGGCCTCGTGAAGGAGAGAACATCTGTACCGGGGGCGGATCCGATGCTGTGGTGGGTGATGCCTGTGTCTCTGTCTCTGTCGAAGGTAGCTGTAGCGTAGGCTGCGATCCCTCTCCCTGTGCCTGAGGCATGTT
>NZ_JBHIMP010000590.1:0-230 GCF_042194175.1 Bartonella sp. MR168JLCBS
TCCCCGTATCACCAAGCATTGTTTCCGGGCCGGTTGTTGCCACTGTTATAAAAGTTGGAGGATCACCAGGGTCAAAAACTTTACCTTCAAGAGGATATCTAAAATGCCACAAATGACCTTTAATTTCTCTTTGCTCAACTTCAAGATCAGAAATAGCCGTTAATAATTTGGGATCCCAATTAACGAGACGCTTATCCTTATATATCAACCCTTGCTTATAAAGCGTAACA
>NZ_JBHIMP010000590.1:322-560 GCF_042194175.1 Bartonella sp. MR168JLCBS
T
Organism: Bartonella sp. MR168JLCBS; assembly: GCF_042194175.1. NCBI lineage: Bacteria > Pseudomonadati > Pseudomonadota > Alphaproteobacteria > Hyphomicrobiales > Bartonellaceae > Bartonella > Bartonella sp. MR168JLCBS. The sequence goes on from NZ_JBHIMP010000590.1 coordinate 324, forward strand.
GACGCCATTCCCAACTACGCTCAACAAATCTTTCTCTGCCCATTTCTTGACGTGTTGGCTCTTGGCACTCTGCAAGCTGACGCTCAACAACCGTTTGCGTAGCAATCCCTGCATGATCCATGCCAGGCTGCCACAAAACATTCTTGCCACGCATCCGCTCAAACCGGACGACAATGTCTTGAATTGTCGTATTGAGTGCATGCCCCATATGAAGTGAGCCTGTAACATTGGGAGGCG
>NZ_JBHIMP010000591.1:0-560 GCF_042194175.1 Bartonella sp. MR168JLCBS
ATTGTATTGTATATTATTTAAGATTTCTATTCATTTCAAATGAAAGATGTACTTACTGATTCTTATCTTGTTTTTTGGGAGGAAAATTCCATATGAGTTTGCCGTATGTGTGTTTTATCTCTTTTTGCATTAATAGCTGCAATTTTTCGATTTGCGCAGCAGATGAATTAAAGAAATAAATTTCGAGGAATAGATCATGGCCCTATTAGGTTATTTTGGATGGGCTTTTTTTTTCACAATTATTGGCGTCTTTTTAGGAGGGGCTATTGGTTGGTTTGAAACGGGAAGTGTTATTGGTTTTCTTAAATATTTTTTCATCTGCTGTGTTTTAGGAGTTTTGGAAATTTCTTTATCTTTTGATAATTCTATTATCAATGCACGTGTTCTTGGAAAGATGGACCCGCTATGGCGTCGTCGTTTTCTGGTATGGGGCATTTTAATAGCAGTGTTTGGGATGCGGATTGTTTTTCCATTGCTGGTGGTTGCTGTTGCTGTTGGGATTAGTCCAGTTGCCGCAGTAAAATTAGCTATATGGGAACCACATCAGTATGCCACAATCT
>NZ_JBHIMP010000592.1:0-560 GCF_042194175.1 Bartonella sp. MR168JLCBS
ATTCATTGTAATTGATTATGGAGTTCTACTTGATGTTCGTGTTTAATCTTGTATTGCATAATTGTAGTGTGTTTGAAGTGCATAGTTGGTAGGGTTTCCTAGCAAAACTGCGGTGTATCTGAGAACACATAGATGCAATATTGCTATTGAGCACACACTGATATCTTTGGAATGTACCTGGTAGTCAATTAGGGTGAGATAGCGTGCATAAATCATTGGGAGCACCCAGAGGGATTACTCTTGTATTGCCGAATACTTGGTTCTAATCTCCACCACTACCACCAATTCTATCATTCATTTGTTGCTTTTATGATTCAATCCCTTTTCTATTTGTTTCACTAGACATCAAAGGATCAACAAGTACTTTAAGTATAGTTCCCTATGGTTTGACAACCCTATTCTTCATTGAGTACCACTCTATTACTTCATGTGACCCATATACTTGCGGTTAGCGCATCAATAAACTCCCTTAGGGTGAGTGAATCTTAGGACTAGGGCTTAGCTTAGATTAGGGTTCTTTCGCCTGGACCAAAGGGTTAGAACTATATATTGGGATTGGG
>NZ_JBHIMP010000059.1:0-1675 GCF_042194175.1 Bartonella sp. MR168JLCBS
TGCGGCACTTTTTGATATCCCTGCTGAACACTCTCTTGATATTGCATGTGCCCTAGGATGTGTACACTGTTACTCACTCATTCATGATGATCTTCCCGCCATGGATAACGACACACTCCGACGTGGACAACCCACTGTCCACATAGCATTTGATGAAGCCACAGCAATTCTGGCAGGCAACGCCCTCTTGACTTTTGCTTTTGAAATCATTGCTCATAAAGCCAGTACACTCCCCTTTGAAACTAGAATCAAACTGATCACAGCTCTTGCACAATCAGCAGGACTTGGCGGCATGATAGGCGGACAAATGCTTGACCTAGAAGCAGAAAAAAAACCACAAGATAGCACCATCAGTATTCTGACTCTCCAACACATGAAAGCAGCCGCTCTTATAAGCTTTGCTTGCCAAGCAGGAGCGATCATCGGCAACGCTTCCAAAGAATTAACCGAAAAACTTGCTGCTTTTGGAACCTATCTTGGTTTAGCGTTTCAATTGACAGACGATCTTCTTGATATCACCGCCAGCACTGAAATCCTAGGGAAAACCGCTGGTAAAGATGAAACGGCACAAAAAGCCACTTTTGTTCGTCTTTATGGCATTCAAGAAACACAAAAAAACGAGATGAACTCATCGCTAAAGCAGAAGCGCTTCTGCTGCCTTTTGGCACCAAAGCAAAACCACTCCAACAAGCAGCCCATTTTAGTGCAACACGCAAAAATTAAGAAGCCTTGTCACCAACGTCGAAACACAAAAAAGGAAGCAAACAGAACAAAAGCTTTTCTTTGTTTCAGTCTTGTCCAAAGCGTGTATGAATATAGTGACTTAAGAGAGATTCAAATTCTTCCGCAATATGGTTGCCCCGCAAAATCTTCACCTTCTGGCCCTCAATAAAAACAGGTGCTGCTGGACTCTCACCTATTCCAGGCAATGAAATCCCAATATCAGCATGTTTTGATTCTCCCGGTCCATTAACGATACACCCCATCACCGCAACCTTTAAACTTTCAACGCCAGGGTATTTTTCACGCCACACCGCCATATTTTTATATAAATCCGCTTCAATTTTTTGTGCCAATTGCTGAAACACTTTTGAAGTGGTGCGCCCACATCCAGGGCAAGCCGCAACCACAGGAAAAAATTGCCGAAATCCCATGACTTGTAAAAGCTCTTGAGCAACTTTCACTTCCCGTGTCCGATCTCCACCGGGTTCAGGTGTTAATGAAATACGAATCGTATCGCCAATTCCTTGCTGCAACAAAATCCCCAAAGCCACGGAAGAAGCAACAACACCCTTTGTCCCCATCCCTGCTTCTGTCAATCCCAAATGGAGCGCATAATCACAACGCTCTGCCAAGGTGCTGTAGACAGCAATGAGATCTTGTACATCACTCACTTTGGCAGAAAGAATAATTTGATCACGTCCCAATCCTATCTCTTCAGCCCAAACGGCTGAATGAAGAGCGGACTGAACAACAGTTTCCCGCATGACTTCAGCGACAGATAAGGGCTTTGTTTGCTGAGCATTTTCATCCATAAGCCGTGTCAATAACACATTATCAAGAGATCCCCAATTCACTCCAATACGAATAGGTTTACGATACCGACAGGCAATCTCAATAATTTCCGCAAACTGACGATCCTTTTTTGCACCAAAACCAACATTTCCAGGATTGA
>NZ_JBHIMP010000593.1:0-560 GCF_042194175.1 Bartonella sp. MR168JLCBS
AATAGCCGCGAGTTTTCTTTAAAATCTTTTCATTTTTTCAATTATTTTTCATTTCTACGACTTTGTGAACACTCCTGCATTACTTTCGAACTTCTCCGACGAGTTTTTGAGGGATTTCTTGATGTTTTCCGGCTGTTTTCAACAAATTCCTATTTCACATTGAAAGGTAACCCTTTCCCTCGAATTTACTTCATCAAATCTTACTTTATACGAACTAAAATAAGTTCTTTTACTCTTTTACATACGCATACATGCTTTATACATGATTAGAGTATTTAGAACCGATAAAAACATATTTTGGTGGATTTTTGGCCTCACGGCCATGGAGCTCTTTCCTCCCGTATATCCACATGGGCATCTCCACAAGGCCGCATGGATTCCTGCAGAACCAGGTTTTAATGTGATTTAATTTATATTGGTTTCTATTTTGCAGGTAGACAGACTTGGCAGAGGTCAAGGTCACGCTTACGTCCTTTTGCACCACGGTCAGGCCCCGATTTGACCAGCTCAAGCAGTTCCTCCAGGAAGCCCGGCCCTCCCCGACCATTTTCCCCCCCCAT
>NZ_JBHIMP010000594.1:0-250 GCF_042194175.1 Bartonella sp. MR168JLCBS
ATGACTACGGATACCATTTGGAAAAGTCATATGAATATGAGCAAAATCAGAACACTGATCAATTACAGCTGCCCCTTCTCCGCGAATCTCAGAGGGTTCACATACCGTCAAAGCCAAAATCATTGAAAGATCATGAGGAGCAAGATCCCATAAAGCATCGCTTTGTGTATCAAATTTCCCAAAGCCTACTCCATGAGAATAAAAATCCCCCCCCCCCCCCACTCCTTCCTCCCCCCCCCACCCCGCCCTT
>NZ_JBHIMP010000594.1:260-558 GCF_042194175.1 Bartonella sp. MR168JLCBS
CCCACCATAAAAATCCGTCCGTATTCTCTAGCAACCTGAACTTGACGTTCAGCATCCGCAACATTCAAGGCAATTGGTTTTTCAACCAAAACATCTTTGCCATTTTTAACAGCCTGTAGAACATTTTCTGTATGAAATTGTGGAGGTAATGCTAGCACCAGAGCATCAATATCTTTATGAGTAAAAAGATCATCAGGCACAACAACATCAACACCGTACATATTTGCAAAACTTGCAGCACGATCAACATCAACATCAGAAGCTGCTGCTAAAGCTCCAGGACTCTTGAGTGTTCGTA
>NZ_JBHIMP010000595.1:0-558 GCF_042194175.1 Bartonella sp. MR168JLCBS
CGTCAAAATGCTGGTTTGATTGCGATTGAGTTGTTAGAAAATGCAGGATCAGAAAATACAGAAAGCGATGAAGCAATTTGATGGCGTATTTGTTTGGATGTAATTCCTTCATTTGAAATTTTTTCTGTTTTTATTTGTTAGAGTTTTTAAATATAAAACCGCTTACTTCTCAACCTTTTTGAAAAAACATTTCACTTTTTGATTAAATTGACTCCACGTGCGGCACAGAAGATATTTAATGAGAGGTGATTTTGCTTCTATAGTTTTATACTTTACTCTGCAGGTGTCAATATGAATAGTGTTAATAGTATCCGGTCAACTTTCTTGGATTATTTTCATCTTAATGGGCATAAAGTTCTTTCTTCTAGCCCACTTGTTCCACGTAACGATCCCACACTCATGTTTACAAATGCAGGAATGGTGCAGTTTAAAAATGTTTTTACTGGACTTGAACAGCGTCCTTGTAAACAGGCAACAACTGCACAAAAATGTGTCCGTGTGGGGGGAAAGCATAATTATCTTGATAATGTTGGCTATACGGCACGCCATCATACATTT
>NZ_JBHIMP010000596.1:0-250 GCF_042194175.1 Bartonella sp. MR168JLCBS
ACACATTTTCGACAAAAAAGTCTAAAAGATTGCTGTTTTGAGGACTATTTTTATAATGTGATGTGTTTTTTTGGGATGACGCATTTATGAAATATAAGATTTTATATATCATTATAATAATTGCTTTTGCTCTTTCTGGTTGTTTTAATCTGGATTCTGAAAAAATAAAAAGCGATGAGAGATTTCATCATAGTGCATTTATGGATTGGTCTATGAAAAAAAAGTCTCTTGCAAAAAATTATACTGCTAT
>NZ_JBHIMP010000596.1:286-557 GCF_042194175.1 Bartonella sp. MR168JLCBS
GTGGCGTCTGAACTCTGGTGACCCCAATGGAATATCCAACAGGGAGCCATGGTTAAAGATAAATGAGCAGGTTGCCAGTGTCATAAAAGCCCAGAAAGCCGCGTTTCATATTGTCAATGGTGATCTGACGGAATTTGGTCGCCAAAGAACCTATGACGATTATAAAAATGTCTATAAAAAATTTGAAGCTCCTGTTTATGAGGGGTTAGGTAATCACGATTATGCCAATAATGTTGGTCATTGTACAATTCCTGAAGCATACGATTTTTAT
>NZ_JBHIMP010000597.1:0-556 GCF_042194175.1 Bartonella sp. MR168JLCBS
TGCTTTCTACTTAAGGTGTTTGGGGGCAGGAGATGTGTCTGGGAGAGGCAGACAAGAGAGAAGTGTTCAGGTGATGACGCCTCTCATGGGAAGGCCCCTATGAACACCTATAGGGGTGGGGCGTTATGCTTAATGGGGGGGAAAGGGGTGAGTGTGCTTGATGAAGGGGGGGACGTGGAGACAGCACGTGGAGGATGTGTTTGGGGGAAGTTCTTCTTTACTACGCTGGAAATACCCAAAATAAGATCAAACTGGAACCACAAAAACACAAGGCAGTTCTCTTTACATCGCAAAAGGCTGCAGAGTACATGGCGGAAAATTTGGCGAAGAAATATCTCCGCGATGATTTTTCTGTTGTGCAACAGCATGGTTGAGAATCTTTTGCCATCAACAAACGGAAGGATGCAAATTTCAAGACCTTTTGTAAGGTGGTGGATGGCTCCTTAAGACAGCAAGTCAAAATATCCAAGCTGCTTGATTGCTTTCTACTTAAGGTGTTTGGGGGCAGGAGATGTGTCTGGGAGAGGCAGACAAGAGAGAAGTGTTCAGGTGATGA
>NZ_JBHIMP010000598.1:0-556 GCF_042194175.1 Bartonella sp. MR168JLCBS
ATTGCGTCTGCAGTTTCTCTGTCTTGTTCCATTTTAGCCCTTTTGTCTTTCGTGCGAGGTGGTCTCTGTGGTGGGGCAGCCCTTGCATCTGCAGTTTCTTTTGCTTGCTCCATCTGAGCCAATTTCTCTTTCATGCGAAGTGGTCTTTGTGGGGCAATCGTTGCAGATAGAGATTCTGAAGAAGATGTTTCTGTGGGAGGGTGTTCATAGCGTTTTTTTAATGCTTCCAGTTTCTGGGAAGCCTGTCTTTTGTCTTTTGGAGAAATCCTTGCAGAGAGGGTTTCTGGAGAGGATATTCTTGTGGCAGGCTGTTCGTAGCGTTTTTTTAATTCTTTCACCGAAAGAGGTGCAGAAGGGGCTGGTTGGTTTTTTTTCATGCATGTTTCCTTTCAAGTTTTTACAATATTTGTTTTTAGAAAATTTCTTTGATGCACTTTCCACCATTCTGTTTTGAAAGCTTTTTCTTCAAAGAAGGATGCCCATTTGAAAGAGTCTCAAAAGATTTTGTGTTCTTTAGTACGGATCATCATTAGTATTTGTAATCATTGAGGTAAAT
>NZ_JBHIMP010000599.1:0-555 GCF_042194175.1 Bartonella sp. MR168JLCBS
GCTCTTATACTTTTATGCTTAGCAATTGGTTATGCAGGACGCTATATTGAAAAAGATACATTCATACGGTGGGCAATCGGTGTTATCATCGCTGGTTCAGCAACTCAAATCGCTAATATGTTGTTCACAAGCTAATACGTTCTTCAAAAATTAATAATGGAATTAGAATGATACAAAATGTTCTTTTTATTAAAAAATGAGCACCGTATCCATCAGTCGTAGATAGAATAACGGTAATCTTACTGATACCAAAAAAGAACGTCAGTTATGAGTAATTGTAATAAGAGTAAGAAACATGAAACAATTAGACAATCTACAATCAAAAAGTAACGACAAAAGCATCGCAATTGCTGCAGCTATAACCGTGTTCTTTATGGCTTATCCTGCGTATGCTCAAGCACAAGCTCTAAATAACGCTAAAACTGTTCTAGAAAAGCTGAAGACTGAACTTACTACGAAAATTATACCTATCGCCGCTGCTCTTATACTTTTATGCTTAGCAATTGGTTATGCAGGACGCTATATTGAAAAAGATACATTCATACGGTGGGCAAT
>NZ_JBHIMP010000600.1:0-555 GCF_042194175.1 Bartonella sp. MR168JLCBS
AAGGCTGATTCGGCGCCCGACACGGTCACGACACGGGCATGTCAGTAACCGTGTTGTCTTCGATGAATTCCTGGAGTGAAAGGCCTGTAATCTTCAACACTTGGGACACGGGCGTGTCCTACCCGTGTCAGGTAGCGCACGGCCATGACATGAACACCGCGCCCGTGTCAAGCTTTTAGGAAGCAAAGCCTGGAATCTTCGACACTTGGCGCACGGGCGTGTGGTGACCGTGTCCTGCCTGAGACACTCCCGTGTCAGGATTTAAACTCTTTTGCGCATCAGGCTGGGATTTGCATCACTTGAGACACGGGCGTGTCCTGTCCGTGTCAGCCAACTTTGAGCCCTTTTGTCACTCCGCACGCTAGAAATACCCTCAATTTCACTCCTTATTACTTCGGGCCCCGAATTCCTGCACAAGGAATAATATAACGTTAAAAGCACCAATTCTAGTAGATAAACATGCATAAGTATAATGAAACCAATATAATAAGGGGCAATAAATGTTATTTGAAATGCACTCATCACAACTTCAATCCCCTCTTTTAAGATTTTTTT
>NZ_JBHIMP010000601.1:0-553 GCF_042194175.1 Bartonella sp. MR168JLCBS
TTTCTAACCCCAATACCTGACGGAACATATGCTAAAGGACTTTATATTATGGCTGATTTCAAAAATTTACGTTCGGCACCTATTTCTCATGCCGATGCTTCAATTGATCAAGGATTGCGTAGCTATATGGTGGGTGTCTACAACACGATGGCCATTGGTTTGCTTGTTACAGCTGCTACCGCTTATGCAATTGCATCATTAGCAACAACAACGGAGATGAGTCAGGCAGCCGCACAAATCAATAGCAGTGTCTACTTAACTTCATTTGGAGTAACATTTTATACATCGCCATTCTCTTACATTGTTATGTTTGCACCACTTGTGGCGGTATTATTCCTTAGTTTCAAAATTAATACGTTGAGTACAAGTGTTGCCCGGAGTCTCTTTTTTGGTTATGCTGCCCTCGTTGGGCTTTCACTGTCCTCTATCATTTTGCGTTATACAACAGAAAGTATTGTACAAACATTTGTTATTACCGCTGCAGCTTTTGGTGCTCTTTCGCTTTATGGATATACAACAAAGCGCGATCTCACAGCGATGGGCTCATTCTTTT
>NZ_JBHIMP010000602.1:0-234 GCF_042194175.1 Bartonella sp. MR168JLCBS
TTTCCTAACGTTAGATAATTCAGCATACAATCACCGACGCTGGTATACTGATCGTTGACTTTAGTCATGTTTTTAACACTTTCATCAAAAGGAGAAAGATAGAAATTCACCAAATTTTTCTCTTTATAAAAGCAAAAATCCTCCACAGAAAGACTATTAGAAAACAACCATGATATACCGATAAAGTGAATTTTAAAAAAATACAACAGAATTATTATACTTCTTTAAATTCAA
>NZ_JBHIMP010000602.1:304-553 GCF_042194175.1 Bartonella sp. MR168JLCBS
CAAATTTTCAAATAATCCTGGCTTTGCATCTCAAAAAGACGTGATCGTGTTCTTTGAAACTCAAATGTTTCTGTCGTCTGTGCACGTCCTTTATACAAATCATCAAATCCTGCTGCCGCTGACATAAACAATCTTATGTGGCGTTCATAGAGAATATCAATAAATAAAATAAATCGTTTTGCTTCATTGCGACACGTGTCATCCATTACCGGTACATTATCGACAAAAATTGTATGGTAACACGCCCCT
>NZ_JBHIMP010000603.1:0-233 GCF_042194175.1 Bartonella sp. MR168JLCBS
TGAAAACTGCTACCGTAAAGGTATTAAGCGTTTTCTTCTTCTCAACGCCCACGGAGGAAATTCACCTTTAATGAGCATCGTTATTACCGAATTACGAAGGCGTTTTTCAATGCTCGCGGTAGCAACAAGCTGGAACCGTTTCGGTCTACCGCAAGGTTTAATGAAACCGTCTCAACACCATCTTGATATCCATGGAGGATTTATTGAAACCTCCTTAATGCTCTATTTAGCAC
>NZ_JBHIMP010000603.1:321-553 GCF_042194175.1 Bartonella sp. MR168JLCBS
ACGGGCCTATGGTCCTCATGCTTTTGGATGGACAATGCGTGATCTTAACCTGCAAGGAGCAGCAGGCAATGCACGTGAAGCAACATCGCAAGCAGGTGAAGCAATTTTTTCTCATGTTCTTTGTGGACTTCGTGGTTTACTTGATGATATTAATCGATTTAAAATAGATGCCTTATAATAAAAAGGCGCACCCATGGAAAAGACACAAAATATGCCCGATAAACTTCCTGTT
>NZ_JBHIMP010000604.1:0-553 GCF_042194175.1 Bartonella sp. MR168JLCBS
TTTCCCCGACTTCCATGACACTTAGGTTTTCTTCGGCCCCCACTTCTATTTGATTTCCACTCATTGGATTGCCGGCCCCCAAGTGCTCCATTGGATCATTTTCAATATTGCACGATGGTTCACATGAGGGAGGCACATAATTTTCCCTAACAAGCTGTCGGACTTTGTTCTCAAGGGATTGAATGGACGCTTGGACATCTATCAATATAGCTCCACATTCATCAAACTTCTTGTCCTGAATCTGAAACTTTTCCTCCGTGTTTTTCATGAATGCGGCCAACACTTGCTCAGTACTATATTTGCTCACTTCTTGATGTTGGGGCTGAAATTGGGGAACTTGGGGTTGTGGTGGTCTAGGTTGTTGTGGATAGCCTTGACTTGCTTTCATGGCAAACAATTTCTCCATCCTCTCTTCAAGTGCATAAATGTTTTCTTGATATTCCCTGGTACTTTCTTCAAGTGCAAAGATTTTTGCGGCCAACAATTTCTCTTGAAAATCCATGGCCCTGTGTAAACAAATAAAACAAAAATGAGTAGACTAACAAAGAAAACA
>NZ_JBHIMP010000605.1:0-295 GCF_042194175.1 Bartonella sp. MR168JLCBS
CTATTTTTGCGCTTTCACGCCCTAAAGTAAGATCCATAGCCTTATCAATCCTGCTTTGAAGACTTATTGATGTATGGATTCCTTTTTCAAGGGATTTTTTCCACTCCATCATTGCTGCCATAAAAACCGCCGAGATACTACTAGGGCGCTGACTTTTACAGGTTGAATAAAGATCTTCCAAAGGTTTTCCTGACCAAAATATGCGTTCAAATTGTTTTATTTCACACCGTATTTTCCGATAGGTAAAGATTTTTTCAAAAATAATTGCCCAACTCCATACGGAAGCCAGCAATAA
>NZ_JBHIMP010000605.1:319-553 GCF_042194175.1 Bartonella sp. MR168JLCBS
CCCAATTGGCTTGGATAAACAAGCGCAACATTCCAATCGTTTCCAGACTTGTTAGTTCCATATGCGGCATAATTTTGTCCCTCTAAATGAAAGGTTCATCTGTTAAATTCTATAAAACAGATTGTTTTACAGTTTCTAAATTTAAGAAAACAAATTCCCCTTTTTCCCCAGTAAAGAACCACCAGAATCTCGCTTTTTTAACAGAGCACACTCTAAAACAAAAAGTGCCGAAAA
>NZ_JBHIMP010000606.1:0-552 GCF_042194175.1 Bartonella sp. MR168JLCBS
CTGTTTGCGAAAGTTGTTCTTTTTTTAACTCAAGCTGTTTTTTTAAGAGCTCTATAATCTCCAGATATTCTGCTGGTAGAGCAGGTGGGGTCGGTGGAGCAGGTGGTGGCGGTGGAGGTGGAGAGGGATTATTTACTGTCTCTTTTTCCTCTATCGGAGTACATACAGTCCTAAATTTTCTGGGGTTCCAGTAACACTTATTAGCGAGAGCTGACGTTTCAAAAATTATACTGATCGCTATAGTGATAATTATCTTTTTCATCTGTCTCCTCGCTTGATTTCGGCAGGGATTGTTTTATTAATAGGTACACGGTTCCTATCATTGGGCTGTTTTAGCTTTGGTGCTAATGCACAAGCCGATAAAATGTTTGCAATCAAAATTGTAAGAATGACCGACTTCATTTTAATACGACTCTTTTTTACCGTTATATACATCATGATATTTATTGTCATTATTATAATTTTGACACTAAAATAAAGTGTATAGTTTGCGATAATTGATCTTTTCTTAATTTCATTTTTTAATTTATGAAAATAGCTCAATTTCAGTGC
>NZ_JBHIMP010000607.1:0-552 GCF_042194175.1 Bartonella sp. MR168JLCBS
TCAATCTTGTCTGTAAGATTAATCTTGTCCGTGAAACGCATCTTGCCAGTTAAATCCATGCAAAAAACTTATTTTATGTTTTAAAATAAAATTATTTTTGATTGTGGAGAGGGAGAAATTTCTTGAGGGTTCGCTCTTGAAAGAGGCGTTTCCTGAAATAAAACTATACTTGATTTATCAAGTTTTATTTTTTAAATTTAATAGATAGTAAGACAGTAGACAGTAAAAGGAAGAGGGAAGTCATAGAGTGGGGAAAATGATGCTACGCCAGATGCTGATGCAACTGTAATATCAAAAAGAGAAGACCACCGTAATGTGAGAGAAAAATGGAATCTGAGACAGTATCCTTAGGCAAAACTTCTGCTGTATTGGCAGCACATGATCTTTCCCCTTTTTCTATATTTATAGCAGCTGATTGGGTTGTGAAGGCCGTTATCGTTATTTTGTTGCTGGCTTCTCTTGCGTCTTGGACAATTGCTTTTGTTAAAATTGTTGAGATTACGCTGGCAAAACGAAGAGCGCGTCGTGAACTGCGATTGGTTCTTAAGGCTC
>NZ_JBHIMP010000608.1:0-549 GCF_042194175.1 Bartonella sp. MR168JLCBS
CAAATCCTTCAATTAAAGCCTCTGTTGCTTGCGTCTGCTCCAGCTCGATTTTTATTTCACGAAGCAGATTAAAAATCTCATTATTAGGATTTTCCACGAGTTGCTCTTCAATATCTTGTAATCTCTTATGTAGGTGGTGTTCTTGAAGATGCAAGTAGATGGCTTGTTTTAATACAGCACGAGCATCTTCTATAGGGGCCCCGGCAAAGACAGTACGCATACCAACATTTTGCACAAGATTTTTCATACGCTCTAAAAGAGTTTTTTGCCCCCTTTCTTCTAAAAACGCAATCATTGTCTCTTTATTATGAAGTTGCTGCCCCCCCAGAACTTCTAACATAGATTGATGAAGACTTATTAATTGCGTATTTTCTAACTCCAACGCAGCGAGAACTTCAAAATTTTCATACCATAGCTCAGGATAGTACGCCAAAATTAGCAAAATAACTGCCTCACGTAGAGGAACAGAATGCGATGAATCGCGTATGATGTTGGAATTTGCCAACATCGAAAAAGATTGATCTTTAAAAATCCTATTTTTGGGGTTCT
>NZ_JBHIMP010000609.1:0-549 GCF_042194175.1 Bartonella sp. MR168JLCBS
TTACAGCTTAGTATCATGCTTCTTTCTGTAACGCGTCTATTCTATAAATGGAATATTCCATCTTCCTATCTTGTATCTCAAATTTTAACTTAAAATACAGAACCTAGGATGCTCAATGTTTATCATTGTGTGTGCTAGCTTATGTTAGTTAACAACAGATCTTTGCTTAAGATGTATTCTATTCTGATTAACCTGGACTTTAAGAAAATTGTTTTGAGGCAATCTACTTAATAGATAAAAATGTATAAAATTAATAGAGGTTAAATTATTGATTTTACTTTTTCGTAAATTTTCTTTTTTGAAAGAGCTCTGGCCGATTTTATGGATAAAAAGGCTTCCTTTTGGAAAGGAAAAAAAATTATAATACATTGCTATTTTTGAGTGAGAAAGTTTTTGTGGTAGCTACGGGCGTTGTTATCTATACGTGAAAGACGATGACACTGGTGGTATCTATGCGGTCAGTGTTGCTTGTTATCTTTTAGATGCGGAGACTGGCCAGTGTCTGGCTATGTTCATCGTAAATTAATAACTTCAGACTGTCTATCGTTG
>NZ_JBHIMP010000060.1:0-1210 GCF_042194175.1 Bartonella sp. MR168JLCBS
CTAGTTGGATATTTCGTCGTCCGTAAATCCAACGAAACAGATTAGTGAAATAAAAGAGGAAAGAAGTAAATAATAGCCGATATAAGAAGTATCAAAATGTTGCACCAGATATTCTGCAATATAAGGTGCAAGAGATGCACCTACGATACCAGACAAGTTAAAAGTTATAGAAGAACCAGTGTATCGAATTGCTGTTGGATATGGTGAAGCCAAAACAGCACCAAGAGGACTATAGACTATTCCCATGATCGATAGGCCAATGATAGAAATTGCAAGGACCCCTAAGACTCCAGAGTTTAGGAAATAAGGAATTGCGAAAGAATAGATACCAGTAATTATGGTCACAAGAATCATCAAAGTTCTACGCCTAATACGATCAGCGAGTCTTCCAGTGATGACAGTAAAAACTCCACAGAAAATAGCACCGATGATTTCTACTTGAAGAGCCTGATAAAATGGCAATTGCAAGTGGTTTGTTGAATAGCTTAACAAATATGCGGTGACCAGATAAAATAAAACAAATGCTGCTATACCAGAAAATGTTCCAAGAAATAAGATTCGTGGACATTTTAAAAAAACCTCTATTATAGGGACGTGGACACGTTCTTTACGCTCAAGAGTTTTTTTGAACTCAGCAGTTTCATTGATTGAAAGGCGAACCCATAATCCCACAAGCATGAAAACGACTGATGCAATAAAAGGAATGCGCCATCCCCATGCTAAAAGTTCATCATGATCAAGGAAATTCAACAGACCTAAATAAACGGCAATAGATAAAAACAAACCGATTGGAACGCCTAATTGAGGAAACATCGCATACCACCCGCGTTTTTCCGGGGGAGCATTTTCTGTTGCAAGCAGAACGGCTCCTCCCCATTCGCCTCCTAATCCCATTCCTTGTCCAATACGGCACAATGTTAAGAGGAAGGGTGCCCACCATCCAGCTGTTTCATAGGTAGGAAGAAAACCAATAATGGCTGTTGATAGGCCCATTGTGAGAAGAGCAGCGATAAGGGTTGCTTTTCGTCCAATTTTATCTCCAAAATGTCCAAAAACAATTGACCCAAGGGGGCGTGCAAAAAAAGCTGCTCCAAAGATCAGGAAAGATTGCAAGATGGCTAGTTGGTCATTTTGTGTTGGAAAAAACAAATAAGGGAATATGAGAGCTGCGGCAGTTGCAAAGACATAAAAATCAAAGAACTCAATTGTT
>NZ_JBHIMP010000060.1:1278-1667 GCF_042194175.1 Bartonella sp. MR168JLCBS
ACATGAATAAAATGTCCCTTTCAGTATATGACAAACCAAATTATGAAACTAAAACCTTATAATTATAAAAATTTGGGGTCGGTGTCGAGTCGATATTATTATCATTCCAGTGCATGAGAACAATAAAATAAGCATGGATGATTGCACTATAGATGCATTTGAATACAATAAAGACGATGTTTAAAATGCCATATGAAGAGCGAAGTTTATTTCCATTGGCCATGCAATCTCTTTAATTTTGTATTGCTGTTTCCTTGAAAATACGACACAGATTTTTATCTGTTTAGGGATCAGTCTTAGGTTGTAGACCAATCTTTCGTATCTTAAAAAAGTTTTATGAATGTAGTTTGAACACTTTTAAAGTGTATAAATACATGAACAACTAAAAA
>NZ_JBHIMP010000610.1:0-546 GCF_042194175.1 Bartonella sp. MR168JLCBS
AATTTATCGTGGGAGCGAGTTGTCGAACTTTTTGATGCACCCGACAGTTTATTTTATTTAGACCCGCCTTATCTTGTAAAGAAGAAGTGTTACAGCTCTGGGAATTTTGTTGAAGATGATTTTGTGAGGATGGCAAAAGTTCTCAAAAGCATCCAAGGAAAATTTGTCTTGAGTCTGAATGATAGTGATGAGGTTCGAGAGATCTTTAGGGATTTTGACTTTTTAGAATTAGAGACCCTTTGGACATCTGGTTTTGCTAAAAAAAAACTCTTCGAAAAGAACTCTTGATTCGTAATAACTGAGGAAATCATAAAAAGATTTGTTAGAATCAGAAGAAATATTTTTTCTCTAACAGGACGTTTTTGATGCTTACATCCTTTGGTAAAATTTTACGGAAACTTTCTCTTGATCACTCAGAACGCCTCTTAGATATGGCTAAGAAATTAGACATATCTGTAGCATTTTTATCTTTTGTATAGATCAGAAAAAAATCTGTTCCTGTAGGACTGGAGGAAAAGATAATTGAACTCTATGCTTTAGATCAAG
>NZ_JBHIMP010000611.1:0-546 GCF_042194175.1 Bartonella sp. MR168JLCBS
TTATTCCCGTGAAAGTGTGATAGAAAAAATTCGTCTCGTTGGCAAAGCTCTTCATCGTGAAATGAAGGCAGCTGCCTTGATTGAAAAAGTAAACCGTGATTTTGTAAATAATGACCTACTTTTAGCAAAAATAACAAAACCAAAGAGAGTCCTTTTTGTTTTATCCGTACAAAATGGGCGTGTTATGGCATCTGGAACAGGGACAGCTGCTGATGGTATGATAAAACTTTCAGGCGGTATCAATGCTATCACCGATTATAAGGGATATAAGCTTCTCAATAACGAAGCTTTATTGAAAGCAAACCCTGATGTTATTTTGCTTGTCAAACATCGTGAAAAATCCAATAACATTGATAAGATTTTAGCCATACCGGCAGTTCAAGCAACAACAGCAGCAAAAAATCATGCCATTAAACAAATGGATGCTATGTATCTTTTAGGATTTGGTCCACGCACAGCAAACGCATCGAAAGAGCTTATTGATATACTCTATGGTGCAAATCAAAATGGTAAGAGTTGATAATATGGTAGATACGACATCCATAG
>NZ_JBHIMP010000612.1:0-546 GCF_042194175.1 Bartonella sp. MR168JLCBS
GTGAACCAGTACCGTGAGGGAAAGGTGAAAAGCACCCCGGAAGGGGAGTGAAAGAGATCCTGAAACCGTGTGCCTACAAGTAGTCAGAGCCCGTTAACGGGTGATGGCGTGCCTTTTGTAGAATGAACCGGCGAGTTACGATCCCGTGCAAGGTTAAGCAGAAGATGCGGAGCCGCAGCGAAAGCGAGTCTGAATAGGGCGAATTGAGTACGTGGTCGTAGACCCGAAACCAGGTGATCTACCCAGGTCCAGGGTGCAGTTCAGGTAACACTGAATGGAGGCCCGACCCCACGCACGTTGAAAAGTGCGGGGATGAGGTGTGGGTAGGGGTGAAATGCCAATCGAACCTGGAGATAGCTGGTTCTCTCCGAAATAGCTTTAGGGCTAGCCTCAAGGTAAGAGTCTCGGAGGTAGAGCACTGATTGGACTAGGGGCCCCTACCGGGTTACCGAATTCAGTCAAACTCCGAATGCCGATGACTTATCCTTGGGAGTCAGACTGCGAGTGATAAGATCCGTAGTCGAAAGGGAAACAGCCCAGACCGCC
>NZ_JBHIMP010000613.1:0-545 GCF_042194175.1 Bartonella sp. MR168JLCBS
GTTGAAGGTGTGATGGAAGATATCACTCTGGATGGGCATAAAGTTGAGAGGAGACTTCAAGGAGAAATCACCACGGCTTTTCCAAACCTTATTGGAAAGCCGACCAATCTGCGCCAGATAGAGCAAGGGCTTGATCAAATCAATCGGCTTTTCTCACGCCAAGCCACCATTAATCTTGGTGCGGGGAGCAATTCGGGTGGTTCGATACTCGATGTTCATATTGAAAAACAGAAACCTTGGCTTATTACGCTTTCCAGCGATAATCTTGGCGCTAAAGCAACAGGGCTTTATCAAACGCGCTTGAGCCTTTCTTTTGATGATCTGTTAGGGATCAATGGTCAATGGTCGTTTAGCTATCAGCGCTCCATGGATGGTGGTCCGTATCATTTTTCTCACAAGCGTCCCAATAGTGATACTCTAACGGGATCATTTTCTCTTCCCTATGGCTATTGGACAACAGGTTTTGATGGGACGTGGAGCCAATATCATTCAAGTGTTAAGGGAATATTTTCCGATATTATGACTGCGGGTAAGTCTTTATCGCT
>NZ_JBHIMP010000614.1:0-545 GCF_042194175.1 Bartonella sp. MR168JLCBS
ATTTAAAATGGCATTGGCGTCGGCATTTTGAAGTGCTTTACTATAAGCAAAAGCAGCCTTTTCAAAAGCTGTAAGTTTTTGGCTTGTAATTGTATAAGCTTGAGTTATTGAGATAATAAAGGTAATGCATAAAAGAATAAGGAAAAGGGAACGAATTCGCAGCATTGGAAACCTTAATAATTGATTTGAAAAGATTCAACTAAACTTTATAAAGGAAAAACACATGAGCAAAAAGCCACTTGTGCCCTTTGATGAGAAAAATATCCACAAAAATGGAAATTTTTTATCTCCATTTTTTAATTGAAAAGAATAACTTATTTTTTAAACGGAATAATACATATCAAATTCGATAGGATGTGGAGTTGTTTCGTAGCGCAAGACTTCTTGCATTTTTACTTGAATGAAAGAATTAATTTGATCATCATCAAAAACGTCACCAGCTTTAAGAAAGCGACGATCTTTATCGAGTTCTTCAAGTGCTTCGCGCAGACTTCCTGAGACCGTGGGAATTTCTTTGAGCTCTTTTGGTGGAAGATCATAAAGGT
>NZ_JBHIMP010000615.1:0-545 GCF_042194175.1 Bartonella sp. MR168JLCBS
TATATTGAAAAAAATCCATAGCTATTTTCATAACATCATAAAGGTCAGCCTTTTCCATTTGGCGTTTATGACTTTGTGGATCAGAGACAGGTAATTTCATCCCCGCAAAATCAGCCAAACGCTCTACACTTTCTGAAAAACGCAATCCATCAAGCTCACAAAGAAAAGTAAAAATATCACCACTCACACCACAACCAAAACAGTAATAACGGCCTTTATGATCATCACAATGAAAACTGGGCGTTTTCTCACCATGAAATGGGCAACAACACCAAAAATCTCCCCGAGAAGGTTTACTTTTTTGAGGATCAAATACCACCCTTTGGCCAATAACCGTTGAAATTGGTAATCTGGTGCGGATCTCATCAAGGAAATCAGAAGGAAAACGCATTATCTCTCACAGAGTTTTCAAATTCTTTTTTGCATGTTTAACGACTTTGGAGCATAATTCCAATACTTCATCTTAAGCGGTTGAAAGATTTTAAGAACTCAACCGTATATAATTTAGAAACGGAGAGTAAAAAAAGTGATCAAATTTCTTGTTC
>NZ_JBHIMP010000616.1:0-545 GCF_042194175.1 Bartonella sp. MR168JLCBS
CCGAATTAGCTTTTCTAGAAGAAAATTGGCCGTCGAATTTGCCAACAGGCATCGTTCACGCTGATTTATTTAATGATAATGTGTTTTTTAAAATCATAGTCTTTCTTATATTATCGATTTCTATTTTGCTTGTAATGACTTTTTGGCTTATGACTTGGCAATCTGTTTGAATGCATGGTGTTTTGAATATTACATCCCTATAATCTTATCAAAGCACGTGTGCTATTAGAAAATTATCAAAAAATGAGAACATTGGTTCCTTTAGAATTGAACACGATTGTTCCGTTGGCGCGTGGTGCGGCTTTAAGCTTTTTACTCACACGCTTTTATGATTGGTTTAATACACTGCTCGGTAGTTTTGTTGTTAAGAAAGATCCATAGGAATATTGGCACAAGCTTTGTTTTTTAGTAAATACGGGTTCGCTGTGTAAGCTAGGGTTTTGAATTTCATGTTAAATCAACAGAAAGTTGTTGAAATTTATACAGATGGTGCTTGCTCTGGTAATCCTGGAGTTGGAGGGTGGGGAGCGATTTTACGCTGGAAT
>NZ_JBHIMP010000617.1:0-544 GCF_042194175.1 Bartonella sp. MR168JLCBS
AAGCGCAGCTCGTGCAGCTTCTACGCCTAAAGAAACAGTTGTTTCATTTTCATTAGCAATGTAACGTTGACGTATTCCTGTACGCTGAACAATCCACGAATCTGATGTTTCAACAAACTTCGCAACCTCATCATTCGATAAGCTTTTTTTTGGTAAGGCACTACCTACACCACGAATAACTGATCGAATCATTCGGTTCTAACCTTTTCTTGAGATTTTTTACTTATATTACAAATGTTTATCATATGGTCTCCCCATTATTAATCGTGGGTTCACTTTCTTTATCAAAAAGTTTTTCTTTATTTTCATGAAACCGCCGCAAATCAGCCGTTATTTTTTTCAAAAGTCTATTACTAACCATCTCATAAGCAACGCGGATAGCAGAAGCAAAACCGCTAGCATTAGCGCTACCATGACTTTTTATGACAACACCGTTCAAACCTAAAAGCACTCCACCATTCACCCTATCGGGATCCATTTTATGTCTCAGTGTACGAAAAGCGCCCCGCGACAAAAAAAAACCAAGGGATGAGAAAAAAGAACT
>NZ_JBHIMP010000618.1:0-541 GCF_042194175.1 Bartonella sp. MR168JLCBS
CACAAAATCGTCCTCCCCCAAAAAATAGGGAGCGATCAGTTTCAGCTTCTATCTCTCGAAGTGTATTCATTGTATCGGTGACAAAATGAGCAATATAGATTTCAGGATCACTGGGGGAACGTTTACGTCTTTTAGCAAAAATTGTTCTTTCTCTTTCAACAATTTCTGTCTCTATAAACATACGTGAAAAAGCAGGATGAGCGCAATCTGTATCCATTGTTGCGAGTGCCAGTTCACCGTAAGAGGTCACTTCAATAAGACGATCTTTGTTCGTTGTATTTATAAGTTGGATACGTCTGCCTTCGCCGCACCCTTCAGAAGTAACAAGACATTCAAGGGTTGATTTAATACCATCAACCGTTTTCGTGTATTCAGCTTTTTCATCTGTAAAAATGCTGATTGCTTCTTCAACAACAACACGTGTTGGTTCACCAGTAACAGACCACCAACGCCCGTTATGCGTATCGCGGAGGAAAAATAAAGTGCCTTGTTGATCTTCTGTAGTATCAGGAATAAATCGTGTAATCGCATAATCATGCCA
>NZ_JBHIMP010000061.1:0-1340 GCF_042194175.1 Bartonella sp. MR168JLCBS
GAAGTAAGTGATTCTGCGTATACTTCTACGGTTTCTAAAAATAGATTTCCTGAACAGGCTGTAAGATCTGTTGTTCCGCAAGTTCCGACTTATTTGCTGTTACCAAATAGCTTATTCCATGCTGGTTTGGTGAATATTAGCAACCAAAATAAGCATGTGGAGAGACTGCGGGCCACTGCTGTGGGAATGTCAAGAATTCATGAAAACCCTGCTTTATTCTTGCGTGGCTATGCTGGTCATTACCGTTATTCCTCAAACCTTTCCGCTCTTGAATATGGTTACGGAGGGGAGCTTGGTTATAATGCACTTGAGGCAGGTGTTTTGCTCAAAACAATCGAGAATGCTTATAGTAACACATTTTTTGGAGTTATAGGGGCTTATGAGAGACTTTCTTTGCAGCCTTTAGCTGTTGAACAAAGCCAGAAAAGCGCATTTGATAAATGGTCAGTGACAGCCTATGGTACCATGCAGTATGATGCCGGCTTTTATGTGGATGGTCTTCTCTCTTATGGTTTGTTTAAGGGTGATGTCCTGACTCTTGCACGTGGCAAGACGGCAACATTAAAGGGAAATCCGCTCAGTGTTTCATTGACAGGTGGTCAGTCATTTGCAACTGGATATGAAGGATTTGTTTTTGATCCCCAAGTCCAGGTTGTTTATCAGCATCTCCGGATTAATCCGGCCCGTGATATTGACAACTTTGAGATTGAGCTTGGAAAACTTGATCAATGGGCGATGCGTGTGGGTGGCCGTTTAACAAAGACCTTTCCTGTAACCGATGAGGCACGTGTTGTTTCCTTCTATAGTAAGTTTTACCTTGCGCATGGATTTGATGGAAAGCAATCAGTCCATTTCAAAGATGCTTTCCAATTAGGTGCTTTTGGTTCTTCTTTAGAAGCTGGATTAGGTTTTAATGCTCGATTGTCTTCAAAGTTTGCCCTTCATGGTGATCTTGTTTATCAGCATAAGCTTAGCAAGGCTGGTTTTTCTGGAACGAGTTTTGTGGGGGGACTGCGTTATCAGTTTTAGGATAAGATATATAAGATATAGTACACACTTTGATCTAAAGGCAGCACAGTGTGCTGCCTTTTTTGTTTATAAAATCTGCGTTGATTTCTCAAAAGTTCTTCACCCTTTTGATATTCACGAACAAAAGTCACCATATTTTTTCTTATAAAGAGGGAGATTTTATTCTAGGGGATTTCAAGATAGTGGGGGCTTTCAGTGTACGTGTAACTTGCTTAAAATATTCTGCTTTAGGTGCTCTGATTTATCCGCCATATACTTAATTGCACCCTCAAAGCTAGGTTTTCTAAGACCAGTTTTCCTGTTGCGCTATA
>NZ_JBHIMP010000061.1:1357-1657 GCF_042194175.1 Bartonella sp. MR168JLCBS
CAAGCTTTTGAAGATAATAATTGATAAGTTATATTTCTTTCTTTTAATTGTGCTAGCAATTTTGAAAACAAGTTTCTTACGTGTCTAAAAGATGTTTTCTAGAAGCGTTTATTGCTTCTTTTCTAGGTTAAGCTTTTAGCCCAATGGTTGTTAGTGTTCGCGTTTTATAGCAATTTTCCTTACTAGGGTAAACTTATCAGTTGTTTTTTAGAGAGTTGCTTTTTTCTGTGAATTTCATCATTGTTTTTCAGCTGTATTTTCACAAGTTTTTTATAAAAATGATAAATTTATCTTGTAATA
>NZ_JBHIMP010000619.1:0-539 GCF_042194175.1 Bartonella sp. MR168JLCBS
GACAGCCGGTTTCCATTCAAAGGTTTCTCGTAGGCAGCTTCGGGTGGTACGGTGACAACTTTAATTCCCTCATCGGCGAATCCTTGCACGACGACTACGACACTGGCACCAGAGGGTCCGTGTTTGTTTCACCTTCTTCTTCTTTCCAATATCATTCTGGTTGAGCTTAATGCCCCGAGTACTAGGAAAAAAATAATTTAAACATTATATGATAAAACTCGACATTTATATACGCATACCATATGTTCTTATGGTTCTCGTTCATGAGGGTCATGCGATGATGTTTGGTGGCCTCGTAAACATCCTCATTGGTGTGTTCGTGTATCTGCATCTTGTTGAGAATGGATCCGAACACCAAGAATGGACTGTGTCGGTTGCCGTGCTGTTGGAGGCACTCGAAACTACCACCGGGACGCTCCATGCCGACAACCGAGGACAGGGTGAACTCGAACGAACTGTTGCCATTTTGTACAGACGGAAAGGATAATTGCTGGAAAAAGTAGTTTGAGATTAGGTTTTTGGATTGCGATGCTTTCATG
>NZ_JBHIMP010000620.1:0-538 GCF_042194175.1 Bartonella sp. MR168JLCBS
ATCGTAAAAGCTTTTCCGCTCCGATTCGCACGTCCTGTACGACCAATTCGATGAATGTAGTCTTCAGCATGTGTAGGAACGTCATAGTTGAAGACATGACTTACAGCTGGAATATCAAGTCCACGTGCGGCAACATCAGAGGCGACAAGAAGTGTGAGTTTATTGTCTTTGAAATCGGCTAATGTGCTCATGCGCGAATATTGATCCATATCGCCATGAAGTGCGCCTACACTAAAATTATGTCTGACGAGCGATCTAAAAAGTTCAGAGATATCTCTCTTTCGATTACAGAAAATAATAGCATTTTTGAGCTCATCGCCTTCATTGTGGATAAGTTCTCGCAAAACAGCTCTTTTATCCCATGATTTATTTCCAGATTTGACGAGCTGCTGTGTAATTGTAGTGGCTGTTGAGGATGCTTTTGTAACTTCAACAGTTACCGGAAAATGTAAAAATTGCTTTGTTAATTTTGTAATTTCCGGTGCCATTGTTGCGGAAAAGAATAAAGTTTGACGCGTAAAAGGGGTCAGTTTACAGA
>NZ_JBHIMP010000621.1:0-538 GCF_042194175.1 Bartonella sp. MR168JLCBS
AAGCATGTTGAGCCTAACGACTCCGTCACTTTTCGATAAAATACAAATGATTACCCTGAACGGTGGATCACTTGGCTCGTGGGTCGATGAAGAACGCAGCTAATTGCGCGGCAAATTGTGAACTGCAGGATACATGAACATCGACACTTCGAACGCACATTGCGGTCCTAGGATACTGTTCCCGGACCACACCTGGCTGAGGGTCGCGTCGTACTAAACGACTGCCGGAGAGTTTGCCCTTGTTCGTAGCTCCCGCGGGCACATTTGACGGCTCGCTCCCGGTGACTGGATCGATCGATCGATCGATCGATCGCGTCCTACCGGGAGCGTCCGTCCGAATTTTATCCTCGAACGACCGACATGTGTACATGTCGAGCGGCGACCTCCCCACAAGGGTCGACGGACGACGACGATTCGTCCAGCGCTCGTCGCGTAAAGCCAGAACATGATCCGGCCCGTTCCGAATCTCTAGAGTGAGCGGCACGACGACGATGACCGAGACAAAAAAAACGGACGACGACGGTGGCGAGAGGGAGAG
>NZ_JBHIMP010000622.1:0-534 GCF_042194175.1 Bartonella sp. MR168JLCBS
CCCATCACAGCAGACATCAAGGCAAAAGAGCGGGTTTTTCCAGATCCACGTCCTCCCCAAGCAGCACGTACATCAGCTTTTCCGGTAAAAACGGGAATAAGCTTTGGAATGAGAGCGATCTGAGCAGTTATCATTGTAAAGTTTTATGATTGAGAAAGAGAGTTCCCTTTCTCTTTGTATTTTTGAGTTCCTACTGAACAGTGGTTTAGAAGCAATCTGCCTGATCTGCCTAATGATTGTTCAAGAACGCTGTTTTATCCTAAGGATGAATCGGTTACCTCTTTAGTCTACCAGACACATGGATGATCACCCCACCATTGTGCAATATGGAATGAATCATCGTGCATCACAAAAGACTTCTAAGTACCTGATAAATTTGGTGTGCATCATGGAGAGCATCAATAATCATCAAAAGACGCACCACATCCCCGCACGTGCCCAGACACCAGTTCCCCCCCCCGGCACCAATTCCCTCAGACACCATCCCCTCATGCAGGCACCCCCAGACATTTATGATCTCCAAACATCATATCT
>NZ_JBHIMP010000623.1:0-533 GCF_042194175.1 Bartonella sp. MR168JLCBS
GCCATAATTGCACGCTGAATAGGCGCAGCACCACGCCAACGTGGTAAAAGTGAAGCGTGGGCATTGAAACAACCCAAACGCGGTGTTTCAAGAATGGCTTTCGGTAAGAATAGTCCATAGGCAACAACAATAGCAACATCGACAGCAAGTTCTGCGAATTGTGCTTGTTTTTCGGCTGTTTTGAGTGTCTGTGGTGTGAAAACAGGAATGGATTTTGCTTGTGCTGCATTTTGAACGGGTGAGGGGATCATTTTAAGACCACGACGTCCTGCTGGGCGGGGAGGTTGGCTATAAACAGCTACAATATCATGGCCAGCATCCAATAAAGCATGTAAAATGGGAACGGAAAAATGAGGTGTTCCCATAAAACTTAATCGTAATCCCATTACAAAATTGCTTCCTGTGCGTTTTTTTCTTTTGCGCGTTTTTTAAATTTTCGTATCACCATATCGCGTTTGATTTTCGAAATGTGATCAATAAAAAGGCGACCATTTAAATGGTCGATTTCGTGTTGCAAACAAGTAGCCAGGAGA
>NZ_JBHIMP010000624.1:0-533 GCF_042194175.1 Bartonella sp. MR168JLCBS
CGGTAGCTCTTTCCACCCCCGATGGCTTTTCTTGGCTTTCTTTCCTCAATTTTTCTTTTCTTTTCACAACTCTTTTCTTTTCTTTTTTCACTATTTTCTTTTCACTCTTTTCATATTTTTCCTCTCAATTTTTTTTTCAACTCTCTATTTTTTCTTTTCTTGTATGCCAAGTAAAGGCCACGATTCACCTTGAAAATAAACTTAGTGCATACAACTTTGAGCTTGAGTTTCCAAAAGATCTAATGAACAATTTTATGTGAATTTTAAAAAATTTGAGCATAAATTCCCAATATTCAAGTCAAAATTTCGAGCATGGTTGATGCAATGATTAAAAGTCCTCCTAAACCATAAGAATACAACCGTTGTCCACTAGGGTAAACCATATTGAGCTATGAGCGTGACAATTGAGTGCACAAGTAAAGCATGTGTCATGTGAGCATGAGTATAGTAAGAGCATAAGTATGTAAACTCCCCCCCACACTTAAGATATACATTGTCCCCAATGTACGCATGTAAGCACAATAAAAGATAAT
>NZ_JBHIMP010000625.1:0-531 GCF_042194175.1 Bartonella sp. MR168JLCBS
GCAAAAGCCATATCGCTTTCAGCTGTTTGGTCAATGTGACGCACAACGATTTTTGCAAGAGAAGGATCAACCTTTGGTGTATAGCCATTACGCTCTGCTATCTCTTGAACAATACTGCCAAGGGTTTTCTGGTGGTAGGATTGGCTTTTTGGGGTTCTGTAAGACGTGTTCATTGATGCGGCGCGTCCTGTAACACTTAAGCTTTGCGGTGAGCTGCTTACAGAAATTTCGTCTATCAGATAGGCTCCCATATCGCGGTTTTTCCCGCCTTCATAGCCAAGTGTTATGGAAATAACTGTCCCGATAAGAGGAATATCAAGAAAGCCGTTATCACTGTCACGCGCACGGTCATCAAGCTCTATAGTGATACGATCACTTTTGTTTTCTGCTTCATCGGTAATTTCAATTGATAAAACATAATCCATGAGCGTTTTGGTGATGTCTTCTCCATTTGCCAGAACCGTGCAAAAAGGTTTCATGATTTGCTACCCCAAATTCTGATCACTGGTGTGGCTTTCGGATAGGGGAGGG
>NZ_JBHIMP010000626.1:0-530 GCF_042194175.1 Bartonella sp. MR168JLCBS
GTAAACTTAAACAAAATGGTCGAAACTCCGGTTCAAGGCTTTCATCTTTAATGATAGTTTCAATCAATTTTAGCAAAGCAGAGGGCATATCCTCTTTTGCTCGTGTTTTATCCTGAATGGCTTGAATCAGGGCTTGCATCATCAAATGATTAAGCGACTGCCAACGATTAAATTGATTGCTGTCGTTTTGTGCAAGAAAGATGAGTTCGCTTTCATTGAACGGAGTTTGTAGATTGATAGGTGCAGAGAAGTTTCTAAGCAGTGATAAAACAGGTTTTTCGCATAATCCTCTTAATGTGAATGTTTGGTTTTCCTTGAAGAGAAGCATAACATCTGATTGAATATCCGCGTCAGCTTCATAAGTGAGAGATTCTCCGTTATGTCCTAAAAGCCCAAAATCGATAGGGATAAGCATAGGCTTTTTTATGCTTTGTTGCGGTGTTGCTGGGATCTGTTGTTTTGCATGAATCGTTAAAACACCATCGCTATAATGGTGGTCGATCTCTACATTGGGTGTGCCTGCTTGTTCA
>NZ_JBHIMP010000627.1:0-528 GCF_042194175.1 Bartonella sp. MR168JLCBS
GAATGCCATTATGTTTGATGGTAAAAAGTCCGTTGCTGAGCGTATTGTTTATGGTGCGCTTGATGTTGTAGAAAGTAAGGTGAAGTCAGATCCGGTGGTTTTGTTTCACCAGGCGCTGGAGAATGTTGCCCCTCATATCGAGGTTCGTTCGCGTCGCGTTGGTGGTGCCACTTATCAGGTTCCTGTTGATGTTCGTCCTGATCGTCGTCGAGCTCTTGCTGTCCGCTGGTTAATTACGGCGGCACGTGGACGTTAATCGTCTTGCTGGTGAATTGATGGATGCTGCTAATAATCGCGGTTCTGCAGTGAAGAAGCGTGAGGATGTTCATCGTATGGCTGAGGCTAATCGTGCATTCTCTCATTATCGCTGGTAGATATGTTTGAAAACTAAGGCAAGTGCAATGGCTCGCGAATATAAAATTGAAGATTATCGTAATTTTGGTATTATGGCGCATATTGATGCCGGTAAGACCACTATGACTGAGCGTATTTTGTTCTATACTGGTAAGAATCATAAAATCGGTGAGA
>NZ_JBHIMP010000628.1:0-527 GCF_042194175.1 Bartonella sp. MR168JLCBS
GATAGGCATCAACTCCTAGTGCTCCGTGGCGTTTTGATAATTTTGCTCCGTTTTCACCGTGGATAAGTGGGATATGCGCCATAACAGGGATATCCCATCCCAGTGCATTGAAGATAATTGTTTGACGGGCTGCATTTGTGAGATGATCATCACCACGTATGATATGTGTTACTCCCATATCATGATCGTCAACGACAACGGCATGCATGTAGGTCGGTGAGCCATCGGAACGCAAAATAATAAAATCATCCAAATCTTTATTAGGGAAGCGAACATGACCCTGAACGCGGTCGTGTAAAACTGTTTCTCCATCTTGTGGTGCTTTGATGCGAATAACGGGTTTGACACCTTTAGGAGCTTCAGAAATATCGCGATTGCGCCAACGCCCATCATAACGCGGTGGGCGGCCTTCTGCGCGGGCATTTTCGCGCATTTCAGCTAATTCCTCAGGTGAGGCATAGCAATAATAAGCTTTGCCGTCTTTTACCAATTGTTTGGCGACTTGCCGATGACGTTCTGCTCTTTCG
>NZ_JBHIMP010000629.1:0-527 GCF_042194175.1 Bartonella sp. MR168JLCBS
CGAGCTGCTCTTTAAAGTACTCTTAAGTTGCTGAGCTTTTTTTTCCCACCTGTTTTTTTGTAAAACGTGCCGTTTTGCTGTTCTTTAAATTAACAGATACATCGGAAGATGAAATTTTTAACTGCAGCTTCTCTTTTTCTCCACTTGGTTTGTGAGTTAATACGCGAACCATGCCACCATTGCGCAACTTTCCAAATAAAATTTCATCAGCCAATGGCTTCTTAATATGTTCTTGTATAATACGACCCAATGGGCGTG
Source organism: Bartonella sp. MR168JLCBS (assembly GCF_042194175.1). Taxonomy (NCBI): domain Bacteria; kingdom Pseudomonadati; phylum Pseudomonadota; class Alphaproteobacteria; order Hyphomicrobiales; family Bartonellaceae; genus Bartonella; species Bartonella sp. MR168JLCBS. Next base: position 259 of record NZ_JBHIMP010000629.1, read on the forward strand.
CACCCATCTGAGAATCATATCCTTTATTAGCAAGCCAAACCATTGCAGAAGGACTTAATTCAAAACAAATTCTCCGATCAGCCAATTGTGCTTCAAGCTGAAAAATAAACTTTTGCACAATCTGATTAATGATTAACTGAGATAAAGGGGCAAACGGAATGATCGCATCTAACCGATTACGAAATTCCGGTGTAAACAAACGGTTGATTGTTTCTATATCATCACCATCACGTTGCACATTGCCAAATCCGATAGCTGACTTTGCCATA
>NZ_JBHIMP010000630.1:0-524 GCF_042194175.1 Bartonella sp. MR168JLCBS
TCGGAACTCCGTCTTTCAGCATCACTTTGCATTTCAACGATAAATTTGGCCTTTTCCAACTTTAATGCTGGTAACTCAGCCATAACACTTTCAGACAAATGATTTGCTACTTCTCGACGTTTTATTGAGAGTGCTTTCGCTAATGTATCGTAATTTTTTTGTGCTTCCCTCTCCTCTTCTTCGAATCGTATCAATGTACTCTGAGCTTCCTCAAAAGCAGTAAGTTCAGCATCCATTTTATCACGTAACTGTGTTAATTCATCCGCAGAAACGTGATATTTACGTGCAAAATCCCGAAGCGCAAAAAGGCGCTCTTCTATCTGTTCCAATTCACCAGGTTCAAAATCTAATGTCTGCATTGCAGTTTCAATGCCTTCTTGTGCTGTTGCAAGGGCATGCAATGCATCATCAATGGATTTCACCACAGGCTCAATCATCGCTTGCGCTTCAGGAATTTTCCGCTCCAAACGCCTCACCAAATGAGAAAGAACTGGTATTGGGGATTTTGGACCACTTAAAAGATC
>NZ_JBHIMP010000631.1:0-524 GCF_042194175.1 Bartonella sp. MR168JLCBS
GCTGGTTTGTGTTGTCAGATTCTCCTCCTGAACGGGATGTTATTTGGACAGAATCGGGTGTTGAAGGAGCGTATCGCTTTGTACAGCGTGTTTGGCGCTGTGTGGTTTTAAGTGCTCCGGTTTTAAAGGAAGTGATTCCATGTACAGGGCATCAAGGTACAGCTTTGGAACTCTCAAAAGCAGCACACCGCATGCTTTGCACTGTGGAAGATGATTTGGAAAAATTTGCCTTTAATCGGGCGATTGCGCGCCTTTATGAATTCTTGAACATCATGGCGCCATTGTTAAACAAGGTAGCAAGTGTTGAAGATGAAATGAAGGCATCTCTCCGTCAAGCAATGGATTTTTTTCTTGCACTGATTGCACCTATAATGCCTCATTTAGCGGAAGAATGCCATGCTGCTTTAGGGGAGAAAACCCTGATTTGCGAGCTTCCTTGGCCTGTTTATGATCCCGCATTAATCGTTGAGGACTGCTGCACTTTGCCGGTACAGATTAATGGTAAAAAACGTGGTGAGGTGACT
>NZ_JBHIMP010000062.1:0-255 GCF_042194175.1 Bartonella sp. MR168JLCBS
CACATCTTCTTGAATCATGAATGAGAAAAAATGATTCAGCAGCTGGAAAAATCACCTGAGCAGCGAGACAAACCAATCATTCTACACAAGCGCGATAGAGGAGAAAGAAAAGTGATTGATTTTATGGTCTTAACCACGGTCCTCTCGATTGTGGTAGATGCCATGGTTGTCGTTTTTGTCATTATGTTGCTATTTATTAATCTTTTGTTAAGCGTGTGGTAAGGGTGTTCAGTATGGCGCGGAAACTGAAAAAAG
>NZ_JBHIMP010000062.1:320-646 GCF_042194175.1 Bartonella sp. MR168JLCBS
GAAGGGAAAAAATTTAGCTTTGGGTACGGCAGTGCGCTTCCTTTCCGAACAGTCTCTGATTCTTTCAAAAAGGAATTATAATAAATAATATTTGCCATTTCTCTCATCCTTGTTGGTCTTGGGTATTTTAGGGTATGTGGAGCTCTTGCTTCTGGTTCCGTCTAGTGCTTGAGTGGAATGGCTTGATATTTGGATCTTTACTGCCGTTTTTTTCTGGGCATGTGTTTTCGTATCCTTGCCTGTTCTTTTGATATTACACAGTATACGCAATTATAGAGTGAAAAAAATGCTTCAGAAACTAGAACAGCTCGCTTGAACAGAAATAT
>NZ_JBHIMP010000062.1:707-1587 GCF_042194175.1 Bartonella sp. MR168JLCBS
AGGAATTGCAAAAGAGCGAACACAGCAATTAAGCAGCTCTGAGAGAGACAAAGGGACAGAGTTTAGCTTCTTGACACAGCAGCAAGCCCCGTTTCTTTCAAAGAATCTATGATTTTGGGGACAAAATTTGGGGACAAAAGATTATAAAATAATATTTTTTAGCTCTGTCATCATGGCGGTTTTAAGGATTCCCATCTTTACAGACAACTGATAGTAGGAGAGAATGCTTATTAAGATGCTGAGAGAGAGGCTTCCTATTGGTCTGTGTTTTTTTCTTGGCATCTTTTATTGCAGGGCCCATCATAGTCTTGACCGGGCAATTGAAAACAACATTCAGCAGCTGGAAGAAGCAACCCAGCAACGAGACAAAGCGATCACTCTCTAAAACGCTACAGGGAAAACGTGACCAGGAGCTTGTGATATTCGTTATCCTCGGTATCCAGAGTTTGAGGATATTGGGCATTTTATTTTCTATGCTTATTTTCGCATTGCATTATTCTTTTATCAAGCGTACGAAATTGTTCTGCAGAGTGACTGAGGAACTGAAAAAAGTGCGTAAAGAGTGTGATACAGCGATGGAGCAGGTATGGGTGATATGCAAAAGCACGATATATTTTTATGGATCTTCTTAAACAAGGAGTTTTTGCTCTCTCTAGCAATAAATCGGTGGAGCATTTTGTCCTTCATTTCTTCAAGATCCATTGCTTTAAATGTGCAAAGATATTCTCTATTGCGTCTATAAGACGCGCAAGATCAACAACAAACAGAAAGATGATGAATACGAGCCATTTTATACAGCGAGACATCACCTTTATACTTTGATAGGTGAGGATCATTTCCTGAAGCATTTCTTTTTCTGCTTCTGTGAGTTCTGTCGTTT
>NZ_JBHIMP010000632.1:0-524 GCF_042194175.1 Bartonella sp. MR168JLCBS
AAGTTCACTTAGGGCTACAGAAAACAACGAAGGAACTCAATAGCTCTTAACATAATATTGGAGATAAAATTTAACAGTTTAATGCCAAAATCATTGCAATGGGTTGGTTGGAGTGTACAAGGTGGAAGCAATCATGATGAAACATGGGAAAGCACTAAAAATAAAACAGGATTTCATTCAGCATGACACAAAAAATACAGCTCACTTCTATCATTCTTTCAAGCTAGGAAGTTCTAAACAAAAGATCACAGCTATCATTGGTTCAACAAGCATGCAATAGTATGAAATACCCCATCCCCACACCTAGAGTTGTACATTGCCTTCAATGTACGCATGCAAGCAAAATAGAAAGTAAAAACAAGCAAAGCATAATATGTGGAGGTGGGCATTTGAAACAATACTCCCCTAAACTCTTAGTGTTGCGTTTGATGGAGCTATGTTCATTGAGAGTTGAGTCTCAATGGTTGTGGAGGACACACGGTCACAAGGTCGTGCCTATTACTATTCCTCAATTCCCAAACATC
>NZ_JBHIMP010000633.1:0-522 GCF_042194175.1 Bartonella sp. MR168JLCBS
CGATCTTCATAAAAAACGTTATGAAGTGAGGTTAGGTTCTTGTGATATTGTCTCTTTAAAAGATACCAAGTCTAAGGCTGCTGCTTGCCGTTAACTTTTGAACCAAGGAATCAATCCGATTCGCGAAAGGAAAAATCACGGGCTGGAGGTTGTGTTTCTTTATAGAGAGATTACTTTGAGTGCTTTTGAAGCGGATCGAAACGGCAGCAGATCAAGGGAGATGGATTTTTAGATTCGATCTTCATAAAAAACGTTATGAAGTGAGGTTAGGTTCTTGTGATATTGTCTCTTTAAAAGGTGTAAAATCTAAGGCTGCTGCTTGCCGTTAACTTTTGAACCAAGGAATCAATCCGATTCGCGAAAGGAAAAATTACCACGGGCTGGTGGCTGTGTTTCTTTATAGAGAGATTACTTTGAGTGCTTTTGAAGCGAAAGAAGGGAATTGAAAAATGAGGAAACAGCAGCAAGGTGGTGAACACACCTCTTGAATTGCATGTTTTTCCTAAACTTGGTGATATATTC
>NZ_JBHIMP010000634.1:0-521 GCF_042194175.1 Bartonella sp. MR168JLCBS
CTGCACCTCAGAAAATAGACTTTTCTAGTTTTTTTCTCAAAGAACCAGAATCGCTCTATAAGAGAGATAAGCTTTCAAGGAAATCATATCAAAAGGTATTAGAGGAAGAAAACAAAATTTCTGGATCTCTTGATCAAATGGGCAAGGCTGTTTTTGCGCGTTTACAATTTTTATCGATACTAGATAAAGCTATAACTTTGAAAACTTTTGAAAACGTAGAAAATCGTTTTAAATACCTCCAACATCTGTTTGATGAACTTCAAACAAAAGAAAACCTGAAAGATATTGCAGATCTTCAAACACATATCGATGGTTCATTAGCCATGATCCAAAATGAATCTATAAAGACGCAAATGATAACGCATTTACGTAAAGCTGAGCAATCACTTATCAAAAAGAAAAGACGCGAAGTTGATATGAAAATTTTTAACCATGAAGCAAAAAGGATGCCTACCATACGATAAAAACAAAAGCCAATGTAGAAAGTTCAGTACTATCTGAACAATTCAGAGGGGCAGAAA
>NZ_JBHIMP010000635.1:0-521 GCF_042194175.1 Bartonella sp. MR168JLCBS
CATCTTGCAACAACATTTCAACACGTTGCCGTTCTTTCTCGGCATGATTGCGTGCTTTTTCCAATTCCTGTGTGCGTTCTTTCACACGTGCTTCAAGGGCTATATTCTCACTATGAAGTAACAATTGATACATTTTTAAGGAGCGTACATCACGGTGAAAACGATTAATGACAAAATAAGCCGAAACAAAAGTACTTACGACAGAAACAATAGCCGCCAATGTTAAAGCAGCCCGCATAAGTGCGATGTTCTCGCGCTGTTTTTGCCGCACCACATCATCTCCATTAATAAAGCTTGTCATCAACTGGGCTAAACGCGCCACTTGAATCTTTGGAATTTCAGAGGAGAAAGAGGGTTGGGAAGATTGATCAGGAAGTGCATCAAGAGCAAGCATATGGTCATTCATAAAAGCTTTGCGTGCTTCGACCTCTTTTTTAAAAGCATTAAACCATTCATACCATTGCGGATGTGCGTAAACAATAAGTTCCGTATACTTGAGAATATCATCAAGACTACGAACA
>NZ_JBHIMP010000636.1:0-521 GCF_042194175.1 Bartonella sp. MR168JLCBS
TTAAAGATATTCTTCTCCCTCTTAGCAAAAGCAATATTGCGGCTTTATTTATCATTATGTTTATTTATGGATGGATACAATATCTCTGGCCTCTCATAGTTACAACTGATCAAAATCATCAAACTATTCTTATTATTCTCAAACAACTTATCGTAGAATCACTTCAACATGATCCTCAATGGAATATACTCATGGCAGTATCGGTCGTCGCCATGGTGCCACCTGTTCTTGTTGTCATCTGCATGCAGCGGCTTTTTATCAAAGGTCTTATTGAAACGGAGAAATGACTGTGGCCATAATCCAGTTATCAAATATAAAAAAACAATATGAAAACGGCATTCTGGTCATTGATGATTTAAACTTAACTGTTGCCGATAGTGAGCTTCTTGTCCTTGTCGGTCCTTCAGGATGTGGTAAGTCAACTTTATTACGCATCATTGCAGGATTAGAGCAAGTTACTTCAGGTGAACTCTATATTGATGATGAGCGTATTAATGATCGTGAACCAGCTGATCGCGACA
>NZ_JBHIMP010000637.1:0-521 GCF_042194175.1 Bartonella sp. MR168JLCBS
GGCCGTTTTGACAGGATGACACTATTACTGCAGCAGGTCTTGGCGTCTAGGCCCTCACCACCACCACATACAGAGACAGCACCAGCACCAGAGCAGAGACGGGAGGAGGACGCCGACACTGAGGCATCTTAGACATTAGATTTTCTTCTCACTTTTGTATTTCATTTTTTTTTTATGTTGGACTTATAGTACTCAGAAAGGATTCATTCCTTCTGAGGATATTTTGTGGCTTGTAGTTTTTAGCTTTCAGATATAGAGTTACATTTGTTGCTGATCTATACTAAATTGTCTTGTGTGCGTGCGTGCAGAGATCCTACTTGAGAGAAATTGAGGAACTAACAAGAAATACAACCCTAACAACATAACTTCTCACATAAACAGGGCATCATCAAACGCACAACTTGGAAAAGGGGAGTATTGTTTTAAATTTTTTTTTCCACACATTATACTTTCACTTATTATATCTTATTGTACTTGCATGCATACATTGGGGACAATGTATATCTTAAGTGTGGGGGGGA
>NZ_JBHIMP010000638.1:0-518 GCF_042194175.1 Bartonella sp. MR168JLCBS
GTTTGTAATAGATTTTTCCCGTTTTGTGGACGCCGTAGAGAATAGCTTCTCACACCTCAAAAAGTGGATAACAAAAAAGTTAGATATCCAAATCTCTCCTTAAAAAATATGATGAAACAAGAATTTACACAAATATTGTTTGCGTGGATGGGGGGTAAACACTATCTGCGTAAGAAAATTATACCGATTTTAAATAATATTGGCCATGAAACCTATGTTGAACTATTTTTAGGTTCAGGTTTTATTTTTCTAAACAAAAGACCAGCAAAATATTCCGTTATTAATGATCTGAATGGAGAGATCACGAATCTGTTTCAATGTGTTCAAAATGACTTTGATGATTTAGCCAAACGACTAGAATGGTTTGTTTCTCCAACGTTGTGTGATGTATGGGAAAAAAGATTATGTCTCTTTTAGTTTTGGAAGAAAAAAGCTTACATTATTTAATCCCGATAAGCTGTTATCAAGGATGCGGCGTGTTAGACAGAAGCTTCTTGATACAACAATCTTAAATTTAT